>JBCCHH010000104.1:0-6257 GCA_039028855.1 Pseudomonadota bacterium
GAGCCAGCCCGGTGAGCAGCAGCAATCCGATAATTCGAACCATGAACGATCTCCGACGATTTCACTGGACGACCCCTTCTCTAGTTGAAAGGCCACGCCGGAGGCGTTTCGCACAGGTGCTGCAGAAATAATGGCTGTCCCGCTGGTGGATATCAGCTTGGCAAGGCCTCGAACCACGCTGATCTGAACAAGATCGTCGGTTATGGCCATAGAAAGGGAGCGATCTCCAGACCAGCGCTGCAGCTTGGCAGGCAGCGCCGGGTCCGATGAATGCGATTGGACGGCGTTCTATCTCCGAATACTGTGCCTTCCCCCTATGTTGCTGGCAAACGGCTGAACGGACGGATTGATTCATTGATGTGCGCTTCGATCATTGATCGGCCTTTTTGGATATGAAGTCCATCGCCTGTGTCGGCTAAGGAACGCTGCTGTGAGACTCATCCGTCCTTTCCAAATCTACGTTTTCACCGTATGAGGCCATCAATTTCAAACAAATCTCGCCATCACTTGGCCCGCGATCCACGCTTGTCTGCCAGCCAATACCAACGCTTTTCGAACGCGATGGATCAGAGCTTTCGTGCGCAGTGGCGGTCCGATTCAGTCAGCGTCATTGTCTATAGCCTGACCCTGGTTATCACCTATACCCTGATTGCTCGCGCGATTGCCACCCATGAATTGGGCTTCGGGTACATCCTGTTGCCTTGGATTGTCGAGTACCTGCTGATTCTGTGGATCGGCGTGCTGCTGACTAGAACCTGGGTCAAAGAACCGATTTTTGCGGCGATCAGCAGCCGCACTGGAATCGCACTGGGCTGGACGGTTGCTCTGTTAGCCCCCTATGCCATCGTGCTCGGTTGGCAGTCCCTGTTTGGACTGAATCCCGAAGCAGGCAGCGTATCAGCAGCCTGGGAACGCCTGATGGATTCCGGCATGGTCTGGGCCTGTGTGGCGGTCACGGTTGGGCTGCTGCTGGATACGGTCCGGGATGTGACGGCTTGGCGCACCTCCGGAGGGGCTTTTGTATGGCCGGCGACCCACCGCTTCGTCTTTCGCGTCGCCGCCATGCTGGCCGTTTGCCTAGCGACGCCGTTCGTTCTCTGGCTGTTGGCGGCAGTGGGTACCCTCGTGGGTAGCGAGGCGGTTTCAGGTGAGTTCCATTTGAGTTGGCTGCTGTTCAGCATGCTCCTTGCGGCCGATGGTTTGGTTCTGATTGTTGGTACATGGCTGCATCGACGGGACGTCAGAACAAGACGCCCGAGTGCCGGCAGCGAGGCAAATCAATGAAGAATCATCAACAAAGCAAAACGGTAGCACCCGCAAAGCCTGTTTTCTTTGTGTTTGCGTGAAAGTCAAGACGATATTTTGACGCAGCAGCGCTAGATGTTAGCTTCCCACAAATACAAAATTTGCAGGTTCAAGTTAAAGCAGAATTTCTAAGCGGATTTATTCGAAACCGTCAGCAAAGAGTTGATCCCGGTATTCGAAGGCACCCATGTCGACGCCGGGTCCTAATAATCTCGGCCCATAAGTAATATCGAACAAATCCAGGTCCCAGTCCAGTTCGACGGGTGGGTTTGGATTGGTGGGCGGACTTAAGCCGGCATCTCGAGCGGGCGAATCCTGCTGCAGTGAGAAATCGGTATCAAGCAGAGGATCGGCCATGCTGTTGCCAATATTGGTGCCGCCGAAGCCAAAGGCGTTTTGTACGATGTTGTGGAGCAGGTGATTATTGCTAATGCTACCGCCGGGGCCGGACATGACCAAATCGAACAGGCCGCTATTGTTCCAGAACACGTTATTAGCCGCGACGTTGCCGCTGCCACTCGTATTATTCAGCCATATACCAGACGCGCCTGTGATGCTGTCGAGGGCGGTGTTATTAACGACGGTATTGTTAATGAAATAGGTGGCTTCAGAACTGCTCATGCTGCGACTGATGATTGCTGTGTACAGAGCATTCACGATATTGTCGAGAAACAGACTATTGGAGACGTCCACTCGCCCCTGGCTTTCGATCCCCAGGGCTGAGGCACCGGCTGCTGCTTCGTTGCCGATGAACGCGACCTGTCGAATACTCACGCGCTCGGCAAGCGCATCATCACCGAAGCCTTTAATGTAGAGACCACCAGCTGGAAACTCGTCGCTATATGGATAGCCTGACTGAATCGTCAGGTTTCTGACGCTCACAATGGCATTTGAATCGCCGGCAAAGATTGCCAGTACCTGATGGACACCGCCACCGTCCAGTACGGTCGTAAACGCGTCCCCAATGCCACGAAATCCAAGGCAGCCTTCACTATAGCCACCCCTGATCGTCAGGTCACGGTTCTCGGTCGTGGAATAGTTAAAGCCAAGCCCGAGGCTGCCGTTCTCCTCAGTCGAGTAGAACCCACGCTCGATTCGGATTTCATCATGCTGGCCATTGCTCTCGGCCTGCCATAGTGCCGTCTGTAGCTCCACGGCGGTGCTGACGCAGAAGGTCTCGGCCGCAGCAGGTGACACCCAGAGCGCGATCAGGGTGATAGTGGTGAGCATTCGATTCATTGATTCACTCCTCCAATCGTCCGCTTTCGCGGAGTAGCTTTTGTAGCTGTTTATGATCGATACGCTCGACCGTGTGGCCATCGGCGCCGACAATGGTTTCGGCCGCGATCATCGCGTTGACGATGGCTTCCTCAGTCGCCTGGATCACGCCTTCATACAAATAATCCAGCGTGAAGCCCGCGGCATCACTGATGGTCTCGATGGTCAGCACTTCGCCGTTCATGTCCGGGTTGCCGTTGGCGGTTGAAAAGGCCAGAAAGATCTCGCCGGAACCGCGCTCAGCCACGCCGCCGATTCGCGCCACGCCCATGGCCGGCCGTTTGGCCAGACGCTTGAGCTGTACCGGCAGCAGCGGCGCGTCGGTGGCGACAATCACAATGATCGAACTGTCTTTGGCGCTGGCGTTCTTGAAATGATTGGTTTCGTCCGGATTCAGGGTTTGGCCGACCGGTACGCCGGCAATGGTCAGCCGCCACGGCAGGCCGTGATTCGCCTGCACCAGAACACCGACCGTATACGGGCCGACCCGGCGCGAGCTGGTGCCGGTGCCGCCCTTGAAGCCATGGGTGACCATGCCGGTGCCACCACCGACGTTGCCCTCGGCGATCGGGCCGCTTCGGGCACCGTCCAGAGCGGCAAAGACGTGTTCGGGTTTTACGTGGCGACCGTACATGTCGTTGACACCTCCATCCCAGGTCTCGGCTACGATCGGCAGATGGGTCATGAACTCGGGTCGTCGTTTCAGCATCCATTCCAGCGCAGCCGTATGCACATCGCCGACGCTGACCGTGTTGGTCAGCAGCACGGGCCCGAAGAATCCGCCGAACTCGTCGATCATATGGCTACCGGTCATCTCGCCGGCACCATTCATCGTGAATCGAGCCGCGAACACCGGCACCGGGTTGGCGCGGCCGCGAGGCAGCACTGCGGTTACGCCGGTGCGAATCGGGCCTTCGCCGATGACCAGTTCCCCTTCGCCCTCAATCAGCGTGGTGTAGCCGACCTCGACCCCGGCCACATCGGTGATTGCGTTCAATGGTCCGGGTGTGCCGTCGAAGGGAATGCCCAGATCGCGAGCGCGGATCGTGTCGTCGCCAAACGCTTCGGATGCGGCCAGACAAAGCAGCAGGATTAGAGCATAGATGCGCATTGGAGAATCTCTCTAAAGGCTTAATCGTAAAAAGGCCGGCGCGCTGCCGAATCGCACAAGGCTCTTGGCCAGTGCACTTCAGGCCAGTCGACCGAGACGGGTGGGCACTAACGGACGTGCTGCGCGAGTTGCGTGATCTTTTCGAACAGCGGCTGGTCGGATTGTATGGGCGGATACCTCTCCATCGCGATGCACCGGACAGACGGATGGACCCGCTACTGCTGTTTAGGGGGATACGCGTTCTTTCAGCGCCGCGATCTGTTCCAACAGTGGATGGCCGGGTGGAAATGAGTCGAATGCGGGTTCGAGCGCGACCAGTGCTTGACGAACTTCGCTCATCCGGCCTTGATCGGCCATCAGCGACGCCAGCCGGTAGCGCACCTCATGGGCGGCGTCGGAGCCCGGGTTGTTGCGATCATGAAACGCCAATGCCTGAATGAACAGTTGCTCGGCTTCCTCGACCTCGCCGTTAACGGCCAGTGCGTTGGCCAGATAGCCCTGAATACCTGCGGTCCGACCGTGGTCGGGACCTAAGGACTCCAGGCTACTCTCCAGCGTGCGTCGCCCGAGCGGGACTGCTTCGGAAACGCGGTTCAACATCATCAGTACTTCGATTCGATTCATGCGGTTCAAGATCGCGAGCTGATGTCCGGCGCCCAGTTCCGATTCAATCAAGTCGTCATTTTCAGCCATGGCGACTTCGCCTTCATCGAGTCGGCCGAGTTGCACCAACCGGTTCGCTCGATTGGTGCGTATGGCTAGCGTGAAATCGTGTGTTGCGCCCAGTTGTTCCGTGGCGACGTGCATGATCTGTTCGAGCATCTCCAGTGAACGAACGGCTTCGCCCGCACCCGCCAGCGCGGTCGCAAATGCTGTCGCGGTCATGATCCACTGCCGGCTCGTGTCCCCACGGCGCGCTTCAACTTCGCTCAGCGTTTCCTCCAGCAGTGCGACCGCTTCATCGAATCGGCTGCTCTGCATGTACGCTTCTCCGAGCGATGCGGCCGCGCCGAGGCTGGAGTTATTGCTCGGCCCGAGCAACGCCACAGCACGAGTGCGCACGTCCTCCAGCAGTGGCACGGCCTCGGTCAAGCGTCCCGTGGAGACCAGAAGATTGCCCAGGCGACCCGCCAAAGTAATGGCCGAGATATCGGCTGGAAAATCCTCTAGCGGCCTGAGCGCCAGGGCGGCTCGCAGCTTCTGCTCGGCCAGTGTGTCATCGCCACGGCGCTGCGCGGCGCAGGCTTCGATCACCAGTGCCCCGAGAAAAGCACGGTGATCCGGTGCGAGACGACCTTCGGCAATGGTGCGAAGTCTTGCGGCGGCCTGTTCGGCCCGGTCCGCATCCAGTTCACACCATTGCATGCCTTGTTCCACCAGGATCAGGGCTTCGGACTGCGGCACATCGACGTCATCGCCGGCCAACAGCGCCTGACTCTCGTCGAGCAGCGCCATACCCTCGTCGGCGCGTCCCAGATCGAGATACGACGCGCCGACCACGAACTGCACCATGGCGCGCACATACGGCGGCTGGCTGTCATCCAGCGCAAGCTGGCGCTGGGATTGCTCCAGCACGTCGATGATCCGAGCATCCTGACCATGCGTGCCTTCAAAGGACGCGCCCACCACATCCTGAAAGAACTGCAGGGAAGACTCGGCTTCTTCCGCCCAGCGCTGTGCTTCATCTCTCGCTGTTTCAGCAGCGACCGTCGCCTGTTGCTCACGTTGGTTCGCTTGCAAGGCGTTGTACCAGCCGATGCTGGCGACGGTGATACCGATCAACAGGCTGGCCGCGATACCGCCCAATGCAAGATTTTTTCGCCGCCGCGTTGGCGCACTGCGAATCCAGCGCAGTTCATCGGCAACCTGTTCAGCATTCGGGCGCTGAGTTGGATCGAAACTCAACATTTCGCTAATCAATGAACGAAACGGTCGGGGTACTGCGCTGAGTTCTGGCGCTTTTTGTTGCGCTGTGACCAGCGCATCCATGTCTGTAGCCCGATAGGGCTGCTGACCCGACAGGCAGCGATACAGCAGCACCCCCAGTGACCAGATATCGGCCGCCGGATCGGCTTTCTGGCCGGTCAACTGTTCCGGTGCGGCGGTTCGGGGCGACGCCTGATTGACAAGCTCGCCATGTGCGGTTGCGGCGCCAAAATCCAACAGCAGCACGCGCCCGGATGGCTCGATCAACACATTGCCGGCCTTGAGATCGCCATGCACCAGGCCACGCTCATGTACGGCCTCCAGTGCTTCGGCAATCGCAATGCCTGTATCTAGTATCTGATCTAATGGATCGAATTCTGACGCTGTCAGCAGAGACTCAAGCGATTCGCCGTTGCTGAGTTCCATCCAGATGCCCGCATGGCGGTCATCGCTGCTCGCGCCTAAAATGGCGATCACGCCGGGATGACGAACCCGTGCCAGTCGCCGGGCTTCTTCCAGCCAGTCGGATGCACCCGGTGTGTCCTGAGCGAGCAATTTCAGCGCCACTTCACGGCGCAGATGAGGATCATAGGCACGATACAGCGTGCCAAAGCTGCCGGATGCCAGCGGTTCGTGC
>JBCCHH010000105.1:0-6240 GCA_039028855.1 Pseudomonadota bacterium
CCGCCGCGGCTACAAGTTCTCCACCTACGCCACCTGGTGGATCCGCCAGGCCATTACCCGGGCCATCGCCGACCAGGCGCGCACCATCCGCATCCCGGTGCACATGATCGAAACCATCAACAAACTGAATCGCGTATCCCGCCAGATGCTGCAGGAAATGGGCCGCGAACCGACGCCGGACGAGCTGTCGATCAAGATGGAAATGCCCGAAGACAAGGTGCGTAAAGTCTTGAAAATTGCCAAGGAACCGATCTCAATGGAAACGCCGATCGGCGATGATGAAGATTCGCACTTGGGCGATTTCATTGAGGACATCAACATCCTGTCACCGGTCGATACCGCCACCACCACCGGCCTGACCGATACGGTACAGAAAGTCCTCGGCGGCCTGACGCCGCGCGAAGCCAAGGTGTTGCGCATGCGTTTTGGTATTGATATGAACACCGACCACACCCTCGAAGAAGTCGGCAAGCAGTTCGACGTCACGCGCGAGCGTATCCGTCAGATCGAGGCCAAGGCCTTACGGAAACTACGTCATCCGACCCGGTCGGAGCAGTTACGCAGCTTTCTCGATCTGGAATAAATACAGTCGAAAGATCGCCATAAAAAACCCCCGCCAAGGCGGGGGTTTATTTTGCTTGATGCGTACCCAAAAGCAATCATTCGAGTCTGTGTTTATCAACCGCTGACGGTCGGATTTGGCTCTGGAGGCGGTGGTTGATCACATTCGCATTTAGCGCTGTTCCACCCGGCACCGCAGGCATTGGCCACGGTTTTGCACGTTCCGCCTCCGCGGCCCTGTTGGCGGCAGATCTTGTCGCAGTCATAAATGCTGATATCACCGGTCGGTCCATGGCAGGTACTCTGGTCCCACTCCAAAATCAGCTTGCCATTTTGACTGACACATTCATCTTGGTCGAACCGTTGCGCTGTGCCTTGGCAGGCATTGCTATTGGGATAGCGGTAGTGACAACCTGGTGTGAACACGTCGATACCGTTCTCACCGGTGTCATTGTAAGAAAGATTGGCCTGCTTGCAGGCGCCTCCGGAGGCAAAACAGGCTTCACGATTATCGCAACCAGAGCAGCGCCGCTCACAAAATGCCGGCTCCAACTCGCAGATCAACGAGCCTGTCGCTACGGGTTCCAAGGTAGTGGCAGGATCATCATTCTGCAGTGTGACGCAGGCCGACATGAGTAGTAGCAAAAAGAAAAGCGCGCAGTATTTCAGACGGTTTTTCATCGAAAGGTCCCTCGTTCGGATGAACCCCTTGTCGATTCAGTATACGCCTCCGTATGCCTCCGCAAAAACGACCTTGAGAACAGACGAGATCCGGTAATTCCGGATTGGCTAAAAAGTCTTGGAATCCAGGACGTTATGCAGTCAGCTTCCTTGTTGTTCGGCTATCCGATCTCGATAGCGTTCGTACAGTTGCTGATGACGATTGCGCGAGAGGTCGTACTCTTCACCGTCGATCCAGACCCGCTCGATGCGCGTCATGGGTTCGAGCGGGTCACCGTTGGTGACGATAAGACTGGCGCGCTTGCCGACAGTAAGCGAACCCAGTTCGTCGTCAATGCCGAGAATTTCGGCAACGGATAAGGTGACACTGCGCAGGGCAATGTCTTTCGGCAAGCCAAACGCAGCGGCGCTGCCAGCGTGGAACGGCAGGTTGCGCGCGTTGGTGGCGTTGAATCCGCCGCCGCCATCGCCGATGGCAAATGGTACGCCGGCTTCATGCAGTTTGGCCGCGGCAACATAGGCTTGATCATAGGCATCCCAGCGGCGCGTAGGCATGGTGTAGACACCGTTTAAAACCACGGGAATGTTGTCTGCAGCCAATCGTTGCACCACGTACTGCAGATCCGGGCCACCGACGATCACGAGATTATCGAATGCCTGCTCTTGGGCCCAGTCCAGCGCGGCTTCGATTTCTTTTTGTCGTGTGGCGTATAAAAACAGCGGAATATCGCCATTCAGCAGCGGCACCAGCGCAGCCAGTGCATCGTTATGCAGCGGTGCCTGACCGTTGCCGCTGCTGGCCGCGTCGTTTGCCTGCTGCCACTGACGCGCAGCGCCGATCGCACGGTTAATGAGTTGCAGGTCATCGTTGTCGCGATCGTCAGCGGCTGCGGTTGGAAACGCGATGTGCATGGCCGCCGGTGCGCGGATGATCATGTCCTGCCATGACCAGCCGTCCATATTCATCACGGCCGAAGTACCGCGGATCAGTCCGCCGGCCGGCACGGTATGCGTGGTCAGGATGCCACCCGCGATGTTGACCGGCAGCAAGGCTGAGTCGTGATTGAACGCGACTTCGACCCGAATGGCCGGGTTGATCGAGCCCATTTCGGTGAAGTCGACCGTGCCGGCCACACTGCCCATTTCGGTCAGACCCAGTTTGGAGCCCGGATGGATGAAGCCCGGATAAATATGCTGACCATTGAGTTGAACGACATCGGCATCGGCCGGAATTTCAATATCTGCACCAAGCGACTCGATACGTCCTTCGCGCATGATCAGCGTACCGTTGTCGATTGGTGCCTGATCGACCGGATACAGCGTAGCACCGACCAACGCAGTCACTTCGGCCTGAGCCGCGCCGATGAACGAAACTGTGGCGGCAACGACCGTTAAGCCGATGACCGAAGCGCGCTTGACGACAGAAAAAATAGCTGGTGATTTCATTTGCGAACTCATTGACGATTCCCCTTTCTGAAGTCGAGGCCATAGGCGTGGGCATGCACATGTGCAGTGCAGAATTCATCGTGATCGAGCTCCCACTGGCTGTAGCCGAGCAGGCGAGTTGAACGCTCGTCGTCAGCCACATCCTCATCACTGTCAGTTTCCTCACCACCTTCAGCCAGCAGCATGGCAATCAATTCCTGACGCTCGTCCTCAAGCTGCTGACGCGCGACCAGGTCAGCTTCGCGATCGAAATATTTGCGTCCGTCGATCCAGGTCTGATCCACCCTGGAATACACCGACAGCGGGTGCCCGTTCCAGATCACCAAATCGGCATGCATCCCTTCGCTCAGACTGCCGACATAGTCACCGACGCCCAACTGTTGCGCTGGATAGGTCGTGATCATCTTCAACGCTTCGTGCTCAGGCACGTTTCCGTAGCGCACGGCCTTGGCCGCCTCAAGATTCATGCGCCGGGCCAGTTCCGGGTTATCCGAATGCAATCCGGTCAGCACGCCGGCCTGGTGCATGAGCGCCGGATTAAACCCAATGGCATCGCTGGCTTCATATTTGAAGTTCCACCAATCGATAAAGGTCGAGCCGCCGACGCCATGTTCGGCCATGCGCCGGGCCAGCTTGTAGCCTTCAAGCACATGCTGGAAGGTGCCGATGGTGACGCCGAACTGATCGGCCAATTCGATCAACATGACCATTTCATCGGCCCGGTAGGCGTGTGAATGTATGAAGCGCTCGGCGTTCAGAATTTCGGCAATCGCTTCAAGTTCGTAATCGACCCGGAACGGCACGGCGGCGCGCGCGGCACGGCCGCTCGGCGCGTTGTCTCTGGCCCGGATGTAGTCTTCGGCCGCCTGAAACTTCTCACGGATAATCTGCGCCACGCCGGGCCGGGTTTGCGGGTAGCGCGGCACCTCGTTGTTCCAGTTGCTCTGTTTGGGGTTTTCGCCGAGCGCGAATTTGATGCCTGCCGGCGCTTCGTCAAAAATCAGACCGTCCGGATCGGCACCCCAGCGTAGTTTGACCACGATCATCTGGCCGCCGATGGCATTGGCCGAACCATGCAGCAGGTTGATGGTGGTCACACCGCCGGCCAACTGGCGGTAGATATTGATCGAATCGGCATCGATCACGTCTTCGATACGCACATGCGCAGTCGAGATATCGGTTGCCTCGTTGACGCCGCCGACAATCGCCGCGTGCGAATGTGCATCGATAATGCCGGGCGTGACGTGACGGCCTTCAGCGTCGATTTCCATTGCGCCGCGTGGGGCGCTCAGGTCTTCGCCGATGGCCGCGATTTCACCGTCTTCGATCAGCAGATCGGCCTGTTCGAGAATGCCGTCCTCCGTTGCCGTCCAGATTGTGGCGTTGCGAATCAGTACCGCATCGGGCTGCTCAGGCTGGTTGACTTCCCAGCTCTCGATATCGGGCTGCCAGTTCGCTTCTTGAGCGAATACCGAAGCTGTGCTGATGAGCAGAGCCGCCGCGCAAAATGCTGCCAGGAGCTGAATATGAGGTGTTTGAATAGCGTGATCGATCCAGTTGCGCAAGCTCATTGGCGAATCTCCTCATCCGGTGGTGGCCCAGAAACACGTTGGCCGCGCAGGGTGAAATCACCAAACGGTCCGCTGCCGCTGCCACGTCCTCGCTCGCCGTCGATATCGAAGTTGATCGAAATGGTGCCAACAGCGCCAAAGTTGGCGGCGTCAATTTTCACCTGTAGCTGTTTGCCCGAAACACGGGCTTCAGTCACTGGCGCCTCAGCACCCATTACGGTGAAACTGCCTTGCATAACGGTCGGCGGGCCGCTTAATTTGAGCACACCCTCAATCTGGCCCATGCTGCTGGCGTTGATGTTCAGATTCCAGATGCCGGCCGCATCGACTTCGGGTGGTTCCAACGCAGCCAGTTCAAAGCGATGACCATCGATCCAGACCTCTGAAATCGTCGGCGATGCGACCAACAACTCGCCCTCGACCAGCAGCAGATTCGCCATGTAGCCCGCGGCAATGCGACCGGCGCGGTCTTCAATGCCGAGCCATTTAGCCGGTTCAGTGGTCAGGGCGGCCAGGGCCTGCTCGGCATCCAGCCCGCGTTCGACGGCGATAGCAATCGCGTCAAACAGCCCGGCCGGGCTGGACTGGCTGTGGCTGGTCAACAGCACAGGCACACCGGCCTCGATCATACGGACCGGGTTTTCCGGTGCCCGATACCAGTGACGCAGCTCTTCAAGCGCCACATCGCGATTTACGTTTGCATCGCCTTCGGCTTCTTCCACATCGGGCGCATCAGGAAAGTCCAGCGGTAGAATATGCGGAGCGCCGCGTTCGGCAATACGGTCCAGACGCTGATACTCACGGCCGTTGCCGACAATCACCAGGTCGGTATCGCTGCTGATCATGTCAAAGATACGCAGCGTGTCGAGTGCGTCTTCACTGGTCACAACCAGCGGCTGATCGCCGCTGCGAATCGGCGCCAGCGCCTCAAGCCCTTCAATCCATTCGGGCCGGGCCTGGGCCGGGTTGCGCTGCCAGGCGGCCTGAGCCGAAGCCTGCCAGCGCGCATCAGAAAGGGTTTGACGCAACAGCGCGATCGAACCCATCAGCGACTGCGGATAGCCGCCAAACGCATCACGTCCGTGCAGACTGGCGTGCTGGGCGACTGAACCAGCCAAACGATTGGTCGCCAAACCACCATCGCCGAGGTTGGCCAGCGTTGACTGACCGGCCAGCAATCCGCCGCTCGGCGCAATCAATGCCGTGGTGAATCCGGCCCGACGCAGATCTTCGACTACATCACCCGGCCAGCTTGCCGTGTCGATCATGCGATCCGGATGAATCAGACTGTGACGGCCCGGCGGAAGCTCGGCATCTTCCTCCTCGTTGGAAGGCGGCTCGTACTCAACTGCCAGATAGCTCTCGATCAGGCCCGGATAGACCGTAATCGGCGGCTGATCGTCATCACGCTCGAATTCGATGAGCTGCGCATCGGCCGGAATCTCAATATCGCTACCAACCGACTCGATCAGGCCGTCGCGAATCACAATAGTGGCATTGTCCAGCACCTCCCCCGGCTCGGTGATCACACGCACATCGACCAGCGCATGTACCTGGGGCAGAGGTTGACGAAACTCTGCGGCCAGCATCATGGGTCCGGCCAGCAGAAAGAAAATCAGAATTGCAGTACGCAAGAGGATGACCTCACTGAGTTCGACAAGCGCGGGTGGCCAACCACCCTAGCGAATGAGATACTGTATCGCATAGGCCAGAAGTCATGTGAAGCTTGTATTTGTGCTTGTCGCAACCACCTATCTGTGGCAGAGTGGAACAATGAAAAGTCGTTCATGCCGCTTGATCTAGCTTCGCCGTCCGCGGCGACGTCGTGTGTTTGCACTCACGCATTGGATGGACGAATAATCACAGCCGCAGCTTGAACCGATTGATTTTCCATCCAGCCCTGCGGCTGGTTTTTTTTGGAAAATGTTTCATCAAATCATCTGCTATATGTTCATAATCAGAAAAATGTCAAACATTGTCC
>JBCCHH010000106.1:0-6234 GCA_039028855.1 Pseudomonadota bacterium
CAAAAGCTGAGAACTCATTGTCGCCAAACGTGCTGTTGCTTACCGTCAACGTATCTGGAATACCGGGCGCCAGATTGGTGGCCACGTTGTTTTGAATGCGGACATTGAACTCGGCAGAACGGGTGATCGAACTGTTTTCAATCAGATTGCCGGTGCCAAACAGACCATTGATATCAATGCCATTCTCATTCGCCGCATTGCCCGCATCAATAATTGTGCTCCGGGTGATCGCAAGATTGATCACATCACTGCCGGTGATGCCATCCATGCCCGTGTTACGGATACGCATCTGGTTCAGCGATACATTGCTGGCGTCGACCAGTCGGATGCCGGCACTAATCGTGTTTTGAATCGTGCCGCCGCTATTGTTATTGGCCGCCGTACCGTCGCCCGTGACGTTAAAACTGCCGCTGCCGGTATTATTCAATAAAATGCCGTTATTCGCGCCGTTGACTGAAACCGAACGGAAGGTAACGCCTGAACCACCAATGGCGGTGTTTTCAATGAGTACGCCGATACCGGTGGAAGTATTGACGGTACTGGCCGTATTGGTCGCATTGACAATGCCGCCGCCGATAACGGTAAATGCGTTATTGGTACCGGTGTTAAGACTTAAGTTGCCGGTGAAGTTGACGGTGGCATTACCGCCCTGATCGTTGTCGTCAACGAAGATTCCGGTGCCACTGTCGGTAATGTTGCCGCTGAATGTGATAACACCGCCACCGCCATTGTTCTCTACCTGAACCGAGCGACCAACCGTATTCGTAATCGACCCTGCATAGGTCGCAACGCCCGCGCTGTTGGAAATTCTGACCGATGCACCGGTTGCATTCTGGACATTACCGCCGTTGATGTTGATGGTGGCACCATCGTTATTCTGCAATGCAAGCGTAGAACTGTTGGCGCCGCCGTTGTTGATCGCGACGCTGGCTACGGTAATCGTGCTGCCACCGGTTACTACATTAGCAATATCCAACGCAGAGGTGGCCGATGCGTTCTGGTTGTTGATCGTCACGTTACCGAACTGGCCGTTCTGCACACCACCGCTAATGGCGTTGATGGATATACCGGTGCTGTTCCTGTTGTTCACCGTGACGTTGCCGAAGGTGTATGCAGCCGGTGAGTTTTGAATATTGACGCCGACTCCAGCGGCATTGTCGACCGTAGTCAATCCAGTGACGGTGAAACTGCCCGATACACTTCTCAGCAACAGGCCGTCGCTGGCACTGTTCGCTGAGCTGATTGAATCAATCGTCACGTTGTTGGCCGTGCCGACATCCAGTATCAATGCTCTTCCGCTACCGTTAATCAACAGCTCATTGGCGCTGAGCGTACCGAAGTTGCTGCCGGCAATGCCGTCGACGGCATTGCCGATATTGAAGCCCCGCAGCGTGTTATCGCTGCCCAGGTTGACGCCGTTGGTTGCGCTGGTAACAACCGGACGGGTACCGCCCAGTGCAGGCAGTGCAGCGCTGTTGGCCGGTGGAGTCAGACCGGTAATGCCGGCCAGCGTGCCGGTCGCGCCTTCACCGATCAGACGCTGATTGTTCAGCAACGTCAAACCGCCCTGATAATTGCCCGAAGAAATAAAGATGTTGTCGCCGGCTGCATCAGCCGCATTCACCTCGAAACTGCTGGCACCGGCACCCAGATCATTGAACGGTGAACCGAGTCGTCCATCGCCTCCGGCCGATGCGCTGGCATCGACAAACCAGATCATGCCCGACACGGTGAGATTGACCGTAATCGCTGCACTACAGGCAGCAGGGGCCGGCACGCCGGAATCGCACACAACATAATCGAAACTATCCGCGCCTTCAAAACCCGGTGCCGGGTTATAGGTATAGGTGCCGGTGGTCGCGTTGCTGATCGTAACGTTACCGCCATTGGCCGAGGTAAATGAGGTGACACCGGCGCCCGGACCGCCGCTAACACTGAACGGCTCGCCACCCGCACCATCCGGATCGGTAATCGTGAGCGGCCCGATCAAGCCCTGAACGGCCGGAACGCTGATATTGACATTGCCAAGCGCATTCTGGGCTGGGGGTGTACCCGTTGCCGTTGGTGGATCGTTAATCGGGTTAATCGTGATCGTAAAATTCTGCACCGGCGAGGTATCCACGCCGCCGTTGGCCGTACCGCCGTCATCCATCAGCTCAACCGCGATGTTGGCGCTGCCGCTCGCATTCGCAGCCGCGGTGTAGGTCAAGTTGCCGCTACCCGCATCAATCGCCGGACCAACCGCAAACAGGGACGGATTATCGTTGGCTGTGATGTTGAACATCAGCATCTGCGTGCCGCCATCGCCATCGTCAATCGCGCTGGCCCAACCAGCTACGGTTTGCGCGCCGGCATCCTCATCCGAACTTACATTGCCTCCGCCGGTAAAGCTCGGCGCATCATTAACAATGAGTACATTAATCGCGAAGCTGACCGGCGCCGAGGTATCGGCTCCTCCATTGGCGGTACCGCCATCGTCCATAAGTTCAACGGTCAGATTAGCCGTACCACTTGCGGCCGGCGTATAGCTCAGCGTACCGTTGGCAGCAATCGCCGGGGCTGCACTGAACAAGCCTGGATTGTCGTTAGCAACGACCGCAAAGCTGACCATCTGTCCCGCCTCATCCGCCGGGCCGGTAGAGATCGCAGTGGCCCAGCCGACCACCGTTTGCGCACCGGCATTTTCGAGCACGTTCTGATCGGGCCCTGGTGTGAAACTCGGCGCATCGTTAACCGCGGTGACGGTAATCGTGAAACTCGTCGGCGCAGACGTGTCGACCCCACCATCCGCCGTGCCACCGTCATCCATGAGTTCGATCGTGATATTGGCACTGCCATTGGCGTCCGCGGCTGGCGTAAAGCTGAGGTTACCGCTGGTAGGATCAATGGCCGGGCCGGCCGCAAACAGGGCCGCGTTATCGTTCGCGGTCACATTGAAACTCAATACCTGGCCGGCCTCATCGGCTGGCCCGGCGGAAATCGCACTGGCCCAGGCCTGGTCCACCGCGCCAGCATCTTCGAGCACGCTGACATCGCCGCCAGGCGTAAACGACGGCACATCGTTGACCGCGTTCACCGTCACCTCGACCGCAGCGGTCGCGCATTCAGCCGGCACCGGTGTTCCATCATCGCAGACTTCGTAGGTGAAGCTGTCCACACCGTTGAAATCACCGTCAGGCGTGTAGGTGATCACGCCGTTTGAGGCATTTACCGCAGTGCCGCCGTTGGCCGGGCCGGCCGTGACGTTGACGCTGGCTGGATCGAGATTGCCGTCGACATCCGAATCGTTGGCCAGCACGTCAATATCCACTGGGTCGTCTTCAAGCGTGGTGGCCGTGTCATCCACCGTAACCGGCGGATCGTTGATCGGGTTAACGGTAATGGTGACTGTGGCCGGTGCTGAATCGGCGCTGCCGTCGTTGGCCACATAAGTGAAGCTGTCCGTGCCGTTGAAATTGTCATTCGGCGTGTAGTCAAAGCTTCCGTCTGCATTCAATGTGAAGCTTTGCGCACTGCTCGGACCGGTTTCCAGTACGGCAGTAATCGGGTCCAGATCGGCATCGCTGTCATTGGCCAGCACACCCGGCGCAGCTTCGTTCAAGGCCGTGTCTTCGTCGGTGCTGAAGGCGTCGTCGACGGCAACCGGCGCCTGGTTTTCCAGATCGACTACGTCGATACGGAAAAACAGCACTTCATTTTCGAGTGCGGCGAATCCAGCCACAATGTCCAGCGCTGAGGAACCGTTGCTGGCATCGCCGTTCGGGTCGGTTGCATTGGGTATCTGACCGCCCCAGTCGCTGACATCACCGTCGGCCGCGAAGTTGGCCGCCCATACCGCAGCCGAGACCAGCAGCACGGCTGAGACTGCACCCAGTTTGCTCATCCGCCGATGCGCCAGCCAGGCGACAAACAACAGCGCAAGAGTCAATACGATCAGCGCTCCTATCGACAGGGTCGGCACCTGAAACGGCAGGCCGAACAGAATCGGATTGCCGTCAGCGCTACCGTCCTGCGTCGCCAGCACATCCGAACCGGCATCGGCATTGGCCACAAAGGCAAGCTCAAGCAGCGCCACAGTACCGGCGCTCAGGGCCGAGCGGGTAACCGCCAGCTCAACCACATCGGCACCGGCCGTGCCAGTGTTCAAACCGACCGCATACGGTCCGCCACTCGGTGATCCGGGCTGGAACAGGCTGCCGTCGCAGTTCTGCAACTCAACGCCGGTGACCTGCAGTGTGGCCGTATCGACTGTCGCTCGTAATCGACGCTCGTAGCCCGACAGCGTACTGCCGCCGGTCGGCGTCACCGAGCAGCCACTGGCGGCATTCCGGTCCAGATCGAACAGCACATCATAGGTCGTCTGAGCCTGAGCAACACCCACCGCAAACAGTAATCCGGCAAGGACCACGGCCAATAGCTGAACATATATGGTCTTCAAGTGATTCTCCCTGAATCAAGTCTCGATCTCTGCCAGATCGAATATCCCCTTTGCATTTGTATCAGTAATGTGACGCTGATCAACAAATATGCAGCAAAGTATGACATGAACCGAGGCTCAAGCCAAATTTTATTTTGCAACCCTAATTTTGCGTGTTGATTAACAGCATACCACCAGCCTCAATCGTTTGCGACCAGAAAACCTCAGGGCCGGATCGATTTGGCTTAACTCTCCCAAATCAGCCTGTCGCAGTTCATCCGATCAAGGGCATCCGCACAGGCATACGCTATCAAGCCGCAAAAGAAATAGTGCATGGCAGTATTTCCAGCAGGAATACGATTGATGTATGTAAGCGGAATAATCTCAACTAAAACTGCCTTTGCCTGTTACCCGGACAACGTGGATGAGATCTGAACCTGTGAAAATTCGAAGTACAAGTTTTGGGCTAGTTATTTTTTTATTCCTAACCGGCTCAGTCGAAGCCAGTACATTCACCGTGAATTCATTGGCCGATGATGCATCGGCGGCGGACGTGATGCCGGGAGACGGACTATGTGCCGATTCGTTCAATAGCTGCACATTGCGTGCGGCGATCATGGAAGCCAACGCACTAGCCGGCGACGATTTCATCGAATTCTCGGTTACAGGCACGATCGATCTGGATTCGGCAGTGGGTCCGTTACCAAGTATTACCGACTACCTCGTTATCGATGGAACCACCGCACCTGGGTTCAACGTCAGCGGCACCGATATCGACGAAGCACCACCCGTGCTTATCATTGATGGCCAAAATCTTGGCGGCAGTACTGCCGATGGCCTTCGGTTCTCGGGTGCGGCCACCAGCTTTTCTGAAATTCAGTCCATAGCAATCCGGAATTTCCCTGATAACGGCATCGAAAGCATCAATGCGGCTGACAGCCTGATTATCCAGGGATGCGATCTCAACGGCAACAGCGATAGCGGCATCTTCGCGCTGAATACCGACTTTCACGTCATCGGGCGCACCTACGGCATCTTTACCAGCGAGTTTATCGGACGTGGAAATCTCATCGCCAATAACGAGAACGCAGGCATCCTGCTGAGCAGCAGCAACAGCAATACGCTGTTTGGTAATTTTATCGGCGTGCTAGCGGACGAGACGGCTGCTCCGGGTAATGATGGGAATGGCCTCACTATTATTGGCGACGATAATGTGATTGGCTTTTTTGACGAAGATGAAATCGGCGGTAATTTGATTGGTGGCAACCAGGGACATGGCTTGAGGATTGCTGGCGATGACAATACCATCTACGCCAATCGGATTGGCACAGGCTTGAGGCCCGCCTTCTTCGGTAATGCCCAAGACGGCATTTTGATTACAGGCAGCAATAATCGGATTGGTGCTGCCGCGGCCAATTCGTCGAATTTCATCGCCAATAACGGACGTGGAATTGCCGTCGGCTCGGATTTTTCATCGGGCTTTGCGACTGTGATCGAGAATAACCGTATCGGTATATCCACCGTCGCGCTCGGTAACACCTCACACGGCATTCATGTGGAATCCGGTGATCAACTTTCTGTTATCAACAACCTTGTCATAAACAATGGCGGGCACGGCATCTGGATTGAAGCCGATGATGCGATTGTCCGCGGCAATTCGATCGGCGTAGTCGGCACACAACGCCAGGGCAATGCCTTGAATGGCGTATTTCTGGATGGCAGCTCCGGCTCAATCATTGGCGGTGACGATCCACTGCATAGCAACATCATTGGTGACAACGGTGCCCCCGGGCCGCCAGCAACGGGCGGAATGCGGG
>JBCCHH010000107.1:0-6220 GCA_039028855.1 Pseudomonadota bacterium
CTGAAGTACGCGCTGGTCAAGGGTATCGACAAATATGTGGTTGAAGATACCGAGCAGGCGCGTCAGCAACTGGCCAGCGCGCTGGACGTGATCGAAGGGCCGCTGATGGACGGCATGAACTATGTCGGCGATCTGTTTGGTGACGGTCGCATGTTCCTGCCGCAGGTGGTCAAATCGGCGCGCGTGATGAAAAAGGCGGTCGCCTATCTGGTGCCGTATCTGGAAGCGGAAAAGAAAACCGGCGAGAAGAAAGGCAAGATTCTACTCGCCACGGTCAAGGGCGATGTGCACGATATCGGCAAGAACATTGTCGGCGTGGTGCTGGCCTGCAATGGCTTCGACGTGCACGATCTGGGCGTGATGGTACCGGCCGACAAGATTCTCGATGAAGCCGAAAAAGAACAGGTCGATCTGATCGGACTGTCGGGTTTGATTACACCATCGCTGGACGAGATGGTAGCGGTGGCCGAGGCGATGCAGAAACGCGACATGAATCTGCCGCTACTGATCGGCGGTGCTACCACCTCGCGCGCGCATACCGCGCTGAAGATCGACCCGGCCTATCCGCAGCCTGTGTGCTGGGTCAAAGACGCGTCACGCTCGGTCGACGTGGTGCGCAAGCTGGCCAGCGACCAGCATCGCGACGGCTATGCCGAGACCATTGCGCTCGATTATCAGGAATACCGCGAACGCGCCGCGAATCGGCGTAATCGCAAGCCGCTGATTTCGCTGGAACGCGCGCGCGCAAATGCATTCGAAGGCCATGCCTGTCCGATCGAACCACCGCTTCATCCCGGCATTCATGTATTCGACGATTGGTCGCTGCAGGAACTGGTTGACGTCATCGACTGGACGCCGTTCTTTCAAACCTGGGAACTGGCCGGCCGCTATCCGGCGATACTCGAAGACCCGGTGGTTGGCGAAGCCGCCCGCAACCTGTTCGACGATGCACAGGACATGCTGCAACGTATCGTCGATGAACAGTGGCTGCAGCCGAAAGCCGTATGCGCGCTGCTGCCGGTTGCGCGCGACGGCGACGATGTGATTGTGTATACGGACGAATCGCGCCAGCACGAACTCGAACGACTGGTGTTTTTGCGTCAGCAAGCCGACAAGCCTTCGGCTAATCTGTGTCTGGCCGACTTTATTGAAGGCAGTGATGGTCAAGTGCAAGACTGGATCGGGCTGTTCGCGGTCACAGCCGGTCACGGCATCGAGCAGGCTCAACATAAACTACCGCAGAACGATGATTACGCCGGCATCCTGCTGCAGGCGCTGGCCGACCGTCTGGCCGAGGCATTGGCAGAAGCCCTGCATGCGAAAGTCCGACGTGAGCTTTGGGGGTATGCGCCGGACGAAACGCTTGACAACGACGCGCTGATCCGTGAGCGGTATCGCGGCATCCGCCCTGCGCCGGGCTATCCGGCCTGCCCCGATCACAGCGAAAAGCAGAAGCTGTTCAAACTATTGGACGCAGAACGCCGCATCGGCCTGAAACTCACCGAGAACTTCGCCATGCATCCCGCTGCCGCGGTCAGCGGCTACTACTTTGCCCACCCGGAATCGAAGTATTTCGTCGTGGGCAAGGTCGGTAAGGATCAGGTCGAGGATTACGCCCGACGCAAAGACATTTCCATTGAGCAGGCCGAGCAGTTCCTGCGGCCGAATCTGGACTATTGAAGGATTAACTGCGGGATCCTCTGCCTCGCGCTATTAAATTGAATCGTCCGGATTCACTGCCTGAGGGATGGCCGCAACCGATTGGGCCCGTAACCGCGGTTCACACTTGAATACCTTTCATTCAGCAAGATTATTCCAATTCTGCCGGTCTTTTATCCATGTGCCTGGAAACATCCAGGCCCATCACCTATTTAACCCCAAACTACTGTCAAATTTGAAGGATGATCCACATGAGTCAGACCGTTCAAGAAGTCTTATCCGCGAATGAACACTATGCTGCTAACTTTGGCGACAAGGGCAGCCTGGCGATGCCGCCGGGTCGTCAGTTCGCGATTCTGACTTGTATGGATGCACGCCTCGATCCGGCTCAGTATGCCGGCCTGGCCGAGGGCGATGCGCATGTGATCCGTAATGCCGGCGGGCGCGCCAGTGACGATGCGATTCGCTCGCTGGTGATTTCCTACAAGCTGCTGGGCACGAAAGAATGGTTCGTGATTCACCACAGCGACTGCGGCATGGAAACGTTCACGACTGAAGTCATGGGCGACCTGCTTGCCGGCAGTCTTGAAACGGCGACTGTCGATGAGGAAGGCTGGCATGACAGCCAGGCCGGCGGCGGTACTCACGACGGCAAATACATCAACTGGCTGACGATTCAGGACAACGCCAAAAGCGTGGTCGAGGACGTGCTGCGCATCCGCAGTAATTCCATGGTGCCGGCCAGCATTCCGATCTACGGTTATATTTATGACTGCAAGACCGGCAAACTGGTGGAAGTGCCGGAAGCTACCGAGGCCGGCAAAGCCGCCTGAACCTCAGACCCCGAATCGGCGTTGTCGAATCAGCGCCGGTCCAACGGCGACCGTAGCAGGCGCACGGCCATAAAGACCACCAGCACCGAGCCGATCATCAGCACCAGCCACAGCAGATAGCGCGACCATTTGATCGGTTCAGTCGGCGGCTCAAGCAGGCTGTCGTCACCGATACGCTCCGGCGCGGATACGCTGATTTCCGGCCAGAGCCAAATCGGACCGAGGCTTTCGCTTAATTCATCCAATGAGCGCTGACTGAGCCAGTGGTTCCCGGCCGTATAACTGCCTACTTGCAACTGCCACGGCGGCTCGCCCTGGGCAAGAAATATGATCGTATCGCTCATCACATCGAACTCCATCGCAGGAATGTGATCCAGCGGCGGTTCCGCTTCAATTTTCCACAAGCGGTGACGGCGGTTGCTTTGGCGATCGAAGACCAGCGGTCGATTGTTGCCATTTTCCAGCGAGGATAAGGTCATTTCACCACGTTTGCGCCAGTCGGTTTCAACATGATTTCTTGAACTGATCTGCAGACGGCTGAACACGCCCGTTCGATCGCTGGCCAGGCTCATTTGATCGGCCCGGTATGCTGCTGGCAATTGGAACTGCAGGGTGCCGGGTGAATCGGACACTCTTTCAATTTCCGGAACCAGCGTGAAATAGTGCTGATAATCACGCTGCACATTTCGTAGCCATTCGGCATCGATCAATTCCAGATCATCAGACGGCGCATCCGGCCCGTAGCAGGTCAGGTGCCAGGCGTTTTCACTGATTGGAACTTGCAGCTCACCCAGATAGCGAAGCGGGCGCGACTCCTGCTGAATGGACAATTGCGTGCTACGCGTAGCCGGTGCATCGCTGTCTGCGCTACGCAGCCAGCAGGTCATACGCATGCGCTGTTCAGTCTGAAATTCGATCTGCAGGCGGGCGTATTCGGTATCTTGATCAATGACTTCCATATGCGCGTCGCTGACTAATTCGTCAGATTCACGTAACGCCATCAATGCCTCATAGCGCAAAGACTCGGACGCGTCGATACGTGATTCGCTTTCCGGTGCGTTCACTCGTAGCCGGGCGCCATTGTGCTCGAACTCCAACGACAGCTCGGGTTTCTCCGGCTGATCTGCTGCAATCAGGCTGCCTTGAAAGAGCAACGTTCGACGCTCTACTGTGTTCTCGGTAAACATCGATCCCGGCACACGCGCATACGGTACCGGCCGGCCCTGTCGATCCACAATCATCAAATCATCGGCTGATGAGCGATTCAGGCGCTGCATCACCTCCGGCGTTAACTCTAGGCGCCACGCATCAGCCGATTGATCCGGGTCGAGCGTGAACGACCAGACGAAATCAGGCATCTCCTCGCGGTCTGGATGATCATGAGCCGATGCATAAACAGCCGGCATCAACAGTATGAAAAATGCAATCGCTATTCTCATGACGCACCTGCCTGGTTTTTCGGATGCTCAGGTTCCGATTCGGATAGATCGTCGTTCGCCTGCGACGGCGGCGCCGGAGCCAGGTAGCCGACCAGAATCGACAGCAGACCAAAGGCGACAAACGACAAAATACCGGCCACATTCGACAGGAACTGGCGATCGATCAGCAACAACTTGATCAACACCAGCACCAGCAAAACAGCACCGGCACGCCACATCAGATGCCGATGCTGTCTCGAACCGATCACCCATGCAATTACACCGAGCACGGTCCAGACGATCGTGATTGTGGCCTGAGCGCGCTCGCTGTCGAACAGGCTTTGCCCGTCCCACGGCACGCCGCCCAGATGATGCACACTGCGCAGAGCGGCTGCAGAAACAACCAAAAAGATCAACAGGCCTGGCAACCATTCAGTCAGTCGCATGGGTTCGTTCCAGCGTGCCGGTGTGTCTGAACGAATCAGAGCAACAATCAACACTAGCGCGGTCAACTGCGCCAGTTCCAGCGGATTGAGCAACGGTAGCCACGGCAGCGGTGCGGGCTCGCCGGTTATCGGCAGGCTGACCAGCAGCATCAGAACCAGTACGAGCAAGAACGCTTGAGCCATGCCGGCGCGGTCCTTATCAGACATGGCACGCAGGCAAAGCGGTGGGCGCAATCGAGTCAACATCCAACCGTTCAAGGCCAACAGCGGCAAGCCGGCAAACAGCCATACCCATCCACTGCTCAGTTCTGCGACCCTAACCCAATGCCAGATCAATTGCGTCAGGAACACGGTCACCGCTACATGTGCCGCCAGACTGATGCCGGCCCGCCAGGTCGACCGGCTCACTGCCAGCAATCGATCGAGCATGAACACGATCGCAATCATAGCCAGCCACGTTGCCCAACCGAAATAGGACAATGGGTTATCCGGATACAGCGAACCCAGAGTAAGCAAAGCGCTCAACCCCAGCATCAGTACCGTAGCCAGCGCCGCGGCGGCCCAGTTTCTGCGCCAGTGCATCAGCCCTGTAATTGCAACCGAAATTGCGCAAAATCCAATGGCCGCCGACAGTACTGTATCGTTGCTGAAAAAGCGTTCGATTTCATACACACCATTGACTAGCCAGAACACGAAACCAAACGAAAACAGCAGGTTGTAGCGGCTCGGCGCAGCACCGACCTGCTGATAGCGCCAAGCCGCCAGCCAGGCCGCAAACACAATCGCCAAACCGCCCAAGCCGGATGCGTTGAGCACCAGCAGCGCGTTCGGGTGATATTCAGTCACCAGCAATGCCAGCCACACACAGGCGGCCAGACCAATCAACAACAGGCCGGCGATACGCGGCAGTCGGCGCTGGCTCATGCAGCCATACCAGATCAGCGCCGCGCCTTCGACCGCCCAGACCATCACGACGGTTGGGCCGGAAAACGCGAACGGAATCGCCAGCGTAGCCAGACCCACGGACAGCACGGCAAATGCCTGTGCCAGTCCATTGGCTTGCGCACGGCTCAGCATGAATCGCGCACCGATCAAATACACGATGGCAGCCACCAGCGCCGAAAACGCGATGCCGAGCCGGTTTTCAACCAGCAGCGCAATCTGCAGCGGGAACGCCAGCAGCGGCAATCCAAACACCAGCAACACATCCAGCTTGGCGGAAGCACCGCCGGTTGTGCTTTGCAATACCGGCGCCAGAAAATAAATCGCGAAAAACAGAACCAGGAAAACCTGCGCCGTCCAATAATGCTCGGGCTGCCAGCTCAACACACCCCACAGCGTGGCGATGACAAAAGTTGCGAGGAAACCAAGCCGGGTCAGCAGCGGCCAATGCTGTTTGAGCGCGACGGCAAAAATGGCGATATTGAGGATCGCATACCAACCGAACAGTCCGAACGGGCTATCGCGGTCGCCGGCTAGCAGAATCGGTGCGGCAAAACCGGCGATCATAAGCAATATGGCCAGTGCCTGCGAGCGCTGAATCACAGCCAGCACGCCGCCGCCAACAATCAGCACGGCGGTGATCACAAGTGCAATCGTCTGCGGGACTAGTTGATACAACCGGAAGGCGGCGAATACCGTCAGCAGCAATACACCGATCGAGCCGCCCTGCAGGCTTAGGGCAAACGCGACTCGTTTCTCGCGCTGCCGCCAGCCGATCCACAATCCGGCAATGCCCAGCAGCGCGATACCGGCCAGCCTGAGTTCGACCGGCATGCTCAACCAGCCCTGGTCGGCCGCGTAGCGCAGCAGCGCGGCCAGGCCGATGAACAACACCAGTACGCCGATCTTGACCGGCCAGTTC
>JBCCHH010000108.1:0-6191 GCA_039028855.1 Pseudomonadota bacterium
GGGCCATACCCCTTGTCTTCGCAAGGGTCATACGCATCCTTGGACGTCATTCGCACCCCCAGCGCGGGGTGCTAACGTCATTTCTAGCGGAAGAAACGCGTGTTCTCGACCAGTTTTTCGCGCACATTCGACGATTCGATCAGCAGTTCGAATACGCGGATACTGGCCGCGACCAGCGGCGGCGCCAGCGAGTTGGAAAACAGATACGGGCGCGAGCGCTGGCGCAATATATCAATAACCGGCTGGCTGGCGACGGTGAACCCACCCATGCCACCGCCCAGCGCCTTGCCCAGCGTGGAGGTCAGGATGTCGATTTTATCGAGTACGCCGTGATGCTCGGCCGAGCCACGGCCGGTCGGGCCGAAGAAGCCGGTCGCGTGGCAGTCATCGACCATAACCAATGCGTTATATCGCTCGGCCAGCGCAGTAATGTCGTCGAGTTTTGCGACGGTGCCGTCCATTGAAAACACGCCGTCGGTCGCAATCATGCGCGTGCGCTTGTGCTGCGTTTTCTTCAGCGCATCTTCGAGCGCGTTCATGTCCGAATTCGGGTAACGATGGCGCTCGGCCTTGCACAGACGGATGCCGTCGATAATCGAGGCATGATTCAGCGCGTCAGAGATGATTGCATCTTCGGCGTTCAGCAACGGCTCAATCAGGCCGCCGTTGGCGTCGAAGCAGGCCGCGTACAGGATGCTGTCGTCCTTGCCGTGAAAGTCCGCGATGATGCGCTCAAGCTGTTTATGCAGGTCTTGCGTACCGCAGATAAAGCGGACCGAAGCCATGCCGAAACCGTGATCGTCCAGCGCCTGTTTGGCGGCGGCGATGATGTCGGGATGATCGGCCAGACCGAGGTAATTGTTCGCGCAGAAGTTCAGTACGTCGCCGGCTTCCTGCGTCTGGATTTCAACCCGCTGCGCGGTCGTGATGTGACGTTCGCGCTTGTACAGACCGGCCTGGTCGATCTCGGCCAGCTCAGTGCGCAGACGGTCGTTGAAATTCGAGTCAGGCATAGTTATTCCTTGATCCTCAAAAGCTGGTCTTACCGCAGATTACGCAGATTGCACAGATTAAATTTATTTATTTTAAGTGTTTAGCGCATTTATATAAAGCAATCTGCGAAATCTGTGTATTCTGTGGTTCAAACTGGTTTTACAATCAGACCTCGTGTGAGCTTCAGGCCGCTGACTTGATCTCGCCGGTCCAGTCGCACACAACCTTGCCGCACTGGCCCTGGGCCATCAGGTCGAAACCGGTCTGGAAATCGTCGATCGGCAGTTGGTGAGTGAGCGCGCGCTCCAGTGGGAACCCGGTCAGCACCATTTGCGTCATCTTGTACCAGGTTTCGTACATGCGGCGGCCGTAGATGCCGTGCATTTTCAGGCCTTTGAAGATAACGCTGTCCCAGTTGATGCCGGTGCCGTTCGGCAGCAGCCCAAGCATTGCGACACGGCCGCCGTGATACATGGCCTCGAGCAGATCGTTGAATGCATGCTGGTTACCGGACATCTCCATGCCGATATCGAAGCCGTCGATATTCAATTCGTCGAGCACGTCCAGCAGCCGTTCTTTTTGCACATTGATGGTGCGCGTTGCGCCCATGTCGGCGGCCAGCTTCAGGCGATAGTCGTTGATATCGCTGATGACGATGTGCCGGGCTCCGACGTGCTTCGCGATACCGGCCGCGATAATGCCGATCGGGCCGGCGCCGGTGATGAGCACATCCTCGCCGACCAGGTCGAATTGCAGCGCACAGTGCGCGGCGTTGCCGAACGGGTCGAAAAATGCAGCCAGTTCGCTCGGAATTTCGTCCGGAATCGGCCACAGGTTGGACGCCGGCACCGCCACGTATTCGGCAAAAGCGCCGTCCCGGTGCACCCCGATACCGATCGTATAGGGGCATAAATGCTGTTTGCCGGCGCGACAGTTCCGGCACACGCCGCAGACGATATGGCCTTCGGCCGATACGCGCTGGCCCTCCTGGTAGCCGCGCACGCCGGTGCCGATTTCTACAATGCGACCGACAAACTCATGCCCGATGACCAGGGGTGTCTGAATCGTGCGCTGGGCCCACTCATCCCATTGATAAATGTGCAGATCCGTGCCGCAAATGGCGGTTTTCTCAAGCTGAATCAGCACTTCGCCGTTGCCGGCCGACGGCCGTGGCACTTCGCGCATGATCAGCCCTTCAGCCGGTTCGGCTTTTACCAGAGCGCGCATGGATTGAGTCATTGAATTTTCTCCTGCAGGGGTCAGCAGTACGTATGCCAGCTTGCTAATGACAGGCCTGTAATTATAAGTCCCGTGCCCGTTCGGGACGTGGTGAGTTGTTCAGCGCTGCTGCAGCCTATTGCCGACGCGATCTGAAGGTCGTTTGGTCATCCGCTGCCGTAGCCGGCTCCGCCGGGCGTTTGCAGCACGAGCCGGTCTCCGGCCTCGACTTCGACGCGGTCAGTGCCAGACATCTCATGTCTTCGCCCGTCGGCTTTTTCGATCCAGGTCCGGCCGGGCAGGCCGTTCCCGCCGCCCTGGATGCCGGCCGGAGCGATTGTCCGCGAGTTGGCCAGGATCGCGACGGTCATGGCTTCGAGAAAACGGATGCGTCGGTCGGCGCCATTGCCGCCGTGCCATGTTCCACGGCCGCCGGAGTCGGGGCGGATGCTGAAAGACTCGAGCAGGACCGGGAAGCGGGTCTCCAGAATCTCAGGATCGGTCAGGCGCGAATTGGTCATGTGAACGTGCACGGTGTCTGCGCCGTTAAAGCCGTCGCCGGCGCCCGCACCGCCGCACAGCGTTTCGTAATGCTGATAGCGTCCGTTGCCGAAGGTGAGGTTGTTCATCGTGCCCTGGCTGTTGGCGAGCAGACCCATGGCGGCGAACAGCGCGTCGGCGACAACCTGGCTGGTTTCGACATTGCCGGCGACCACGGCGGCGGGATAGACCGGTGACAGTAGACTGCCTTCGGGGATGACCAGATCAATCGGTGCCATGCAGCCTTCATTGAGCGGAATGTCGTCGGCCACCAGGGTACGCAGCACATACAGTACGCACGCTCGCGTGATGGCTCGCGGTGCGTTGAAATTGTCTTCGGTCTGGTCGCTGGTGCCGGTGAAGTCGATCCTGACGCGGCGTGACGCGCGCTCGACAGTCAGAGTCACTTCGACTTTTGCGCCGTTGTCCATATGCTTGACCCAATGGCCGTTCTTGAGCCCGCTGACGGCGCGCGCGACTTGTTCGGCCGCGTTGTCCTGTACGTGGTGCATATAGGCGCGCACGACATGCAGTCCGAACTGCTCGATCATGCCGGTCAGTTCGCGCACGCCGCGGTTGTTGGCCGCGATCTGCGCGTTCAGGTCGCTGTAGTTCTGGTCGAGGTTGCGCACTGGATGATCGCCGCCGCTGAACAGGGTTTCGAGTTCTTTGCGGCACAGTTCGCCGTTACGGACGGCGCGCATCGGGCCGATCAGCACGCCTTCCTCATGGATGCGGGTGCTGTCGGGCGGCATGGAGACGGGCGTGGTGCCGCCGATATCGGCGTGATGCGCGCGGCTGGCGGTGTAGAAGAGAATTTCGCCGCCGCCGTCGAAACACGGGCTGACCACGGTCAGGTCGGGCAGGTGCGTGCCGCCGTTGTAGGGGTCGTTGAGCAGGAACACATCGCCGGGTTGCAGGTCGCCGCGGAAGGTCTCGATAACCGCACGCACGCTCTCGCCCATGGAGCCCAGATGCACAGGCACGTGCGGCGCGTTGGCCACCAGGCGACCCTGCTCGTCGAACAGCGCGCAGGAAAAATCCAGGCGTTCCTTGATGTTGGCCGACCAGGCGGTCTGCTGCAAAGTTGAGCCCATGTGCTCGGCGATCGACATGAACAGATTGTTGAAGACTTCCAGCAGCACCGGATCGGCCTCGATTTCAAGGCGCAGGCCGCGCTTCGATTCGGTCCGCTTGAGCAGCAGATGACCGTGACGATCGAGCGCGGCGCGCCAGCCCGGTTCGACGATGACGGTGGAGTTGGCCTCGATCAGGATGGCCGGGCCGTCGATCCGCTGGTCCACGGCCAGCTCGTCACGCAGATAAACGGGCGTGTCGGGTCGGGTTTCGCCATCCATGAAGGTTTTGACCCGGGCGGTCGGCTCGGCTTCGACACGATCAGCGCCGATTTCCGCTTCAGTCTCGAGTGCACGGCTCCTGCCGATTGCTTCGACCCGACCGGACTCGACGACCAGTTCGCGGTCTTCCGTGGCGAAACCGAACTGCCGGCGATGAGCTTCAATGAAATCGCGGCTCATGGCTGCGGCCGATCCAAACGGTATTGGCAGACTGGTATCGGTGCCGGCGTAGCGCACCCGGCAGGATCGCTGAATCTCGATGGCGTCGTCGCCGAATCCCTGGGCATGCAATTCCCCGATGGCGGCGTCCCCGTTGTCTTTGAAGAGGTGCTCCAGACGTTCGATCAGCACTTCGTCAAGCCTGTCGTTGACGGCGAACTCGCGCTGGGCGGTGACGTCGGCCAGACCCATGCCGTAGGCCGACAGCACGCCGGCGTGCGGATGGATCAGCACGGTCTCGATACCCAGTTCGTCGGCAACCAGGCAGGCATGTTGGCCGCCGGCACCGCCGAAGCAGTTGAGCGCGTAACGCGTCACGTCGCGTCCGCGCTGTACCGAGACCTTTTTGATCGCGTTGGCCATGTTGGCTACGGCGATTTTCAGAAAACCCTCGGCCACTTCGACCGGACGGCGCGCGTCGCCGGTCGCTTGCAGAATTTCGTTGCGCAGTTCGTCGAACTTTTCGTGCAAGATGTCCGCATCCAGTGCCTGATTCGCGCCGGGGCCGAAGGTGCTCGGGAAGAAATCGGGCTGGAGTTTGCCCAGCATCACGTTGCAGTCGGTGACAGTCAGCGGCCCGCCGCGACGGTAGCACGCCGGGCCGGGATCGGCGCCGGCCGAGTCCGGCCCGACGCGGTAGCGGCTGCCGTCGAAATGCAGTTTCGAGCCGCCGCCGGCCGCGACCGTGTGAATTTCCAGCATGGGCACGCGCTGACGTACGCCGGCGATGACCGTCTCCAGGCTGCGTTCGAACTCGCCGCTGTAGTGCGACACGTCGGTCGAGGTGCCGCCCATGTCGAAGCCGATCACGCGCTCAAGCCCGGCTCGTCCGGCGGTGCGTACGCAGCCGACGATGCCGCCAGCCGGCCCGGAAAGAATCGCGTCCTTGCCGGCAAAGCCGGATGCGTCGGTCAGTCCGCCGTCGGATTTCATGAACTGCAGGCGCACATCGCCGAGTGCTGCTGCAACTCGGTCGGCATAGCGGCGCAGTACCGGTGACAGATACGCGTCGACCACGGTCGTGTCGCCGCGACCGATGAACCGGATCAGCGGGCTGACCTTGTGCGACAGGCTGATCTGTTCAAAGCCCAGCTCCGTGGCAATCTCGCCGATGCGGCGTTCGTGATCCGGGTAGCGGTAGCCGTGCATCAGGATCACGGCCAGGGCATGGATACCTTTTTCGCGCAGCGCCGACAGTTGCTTGCGCACGCGATCCGGGTCAAGGTGGCTCAGCACCCGGCCGGCGGCGTCCACGCGTTCTTCGATTTCAACGATCTCGTCATACAACTGCTCGGGACGGCGGATGTTGAGATCAAAAATATCCGGTCGACTCTGGTAGCCGATTCTCAGCGCGTCGCGAAAGCCGCAGGTCGTGACCAGCGCGGTCCGCTCGCCTTTTCGCTCCAGCAGGGCATTCGTGGCCACGGTGGTGCCCATGCGTACGTGTTCGATCGATCCAGCTGGGATGGCCTCGTCCGGATCCAGTTCCAGCATCCGCCGAATGCCTTCGATGGCTGCGTCTTCGTACTGCTCGGGGTTCTCCGACAGTAGCTTGGCCGCGCGCAGCTCGCCGCCGGGCGTGCGGGCGATGATGTCGGTAAATGTGCCGCCACGGTCAATCCAGAAGCACCAGCGGCGCTGAGGTCGGGTTTCGTTGATTGAGGGAGATACGGGCATGAATGGACTTTATCAGGCGGGGATTGGTTTTTTTAGTTAAAGGCGATTGTGCCGTCCGCTGCGCTGGCTGATGAAGTCTGATTTTTCGAAAAATTACAGTCAAAGGCGTTTCGCCGCTTGCTGCGCAAGCTGATGCGAGTTACTTTTTGTCGGTTGCAACAAAAAGTAACCAAAAAGTGCGCTTAA
>JBCCHH010000109.1:0-6153 GCA_039028855.1 Pseudomonadota bacterium
ATGAAATGTCGGGTCGCTATACCGACCCGCTGTTCGTCGCCGCGGTGTTGTGTGGCCGCGCCTGGCCCGCCTGCGGCCGGCTGACGATTGTCGGCGAACCCGGGCAGTTGAATGAACTCGACGAGCGCCTGTGGCATGAACCGGCCGGACGATTCTTGCCACACAGCCGCACCGAGGCAGGCGAAAACTCGGCACTGGCCGACAATACCATCATGCTCAGCGAGCAGGCGCCGCAAGCCTGTGACGTGCTGATCAACCTGCAGCCCAACGGGCCGTTGGCCGAAGGCCGGTATACGCGCATACTCGAAATCGTGCCGCAGGACGAGCCGCTCAAACAGGCGCTGCGACAGCGCTGGATGAGCTGGAAACAGCGCGGCGCCGAGCTGCATCATCATCGGCTCAAGTAAGCCAGCGCAGCTACCCAACACGAAAACGTTAAAAGCAAAAAGCATGGAAAAAAACTATCAACCCGATGCGCTTGAGCGGCGCTGGTATCAGCAGTGGGAACAGAACGGCTGTTTTGAGCCCAGCGGCGAAGGCCAACCGTTTACGATCCTGCTGCCGCCGCCGAACGTAACCGGCACGCTGCACATGGGCCATGCGTTTCAGCACACGCTGATCGATTGTCTGATTCGCACGCACCGCATGAAAGGCCGCGACACGCTGTGGCAGGCCGGCGTCGATCATGCCGGCATCGCGACCGAAATGGTCGTCACACGCCAGATTGAAGCCGAAGGCGGCAAGCGCGACGATTTGACGCGCGAGCAGTTTGTCGAACGGGTCTGGCAGTGGAAACAGGAATCGGGTTCGACCATTACCGGCCAGATGCGCCGCATGGGCGCCTCGGTCGACTGGTCGCGCGAACGCTTCACCATGGATAAGGGTTTGTCGCAAGCCGTGATCGAAACCTTTGTCCGGCTGCATGATGAAGGCAAGATCTACCGCGGCCCACGCTTGGTCAACTGGGACCCGGTACTGCAAACCGCCATTTCCGATCTGGAGGTGGTCAACACCGACGAACAGGGCAAGCTGTGGTCGATCCGCTATCCACGCTCGGACGGCCAGGGCGAGATCATCGTCGCCACCACGCGCCCGGAAACAATGCTCGGCGATGTCTGCGTGGCGGTGCATCCCGACGACGAACGTTATGCCGACCTGGTCGGCAAAACCGTCCAATTACCGCTGACCGAGCGCGAAATTCCGGTTGTGGCCGATGACTATGTCGATCCTGAATTCGGCACCGGCTGCGTCAAGATCACGCCCGCACATGATTTCAACGACTGGGCGGTCGGCCAGCGCCACGGCTTTGCGCCAATCAACATCTTCACGCCCGAAGCACGCATCAACCACAATGCGCCCGAACATTATCGCGGACTCGATCGCTTCGCCGCGCGCAAGCGTATCGTCGAGGATCTGCGCACGATGGGGCTGATGGTTGAAGAAAAACCGCACACCATGGTAGTGCCGCGTGGCGATCGCTCGGGTCAGATCATCGAGCCGTTTTTGACCAATCAGTGGTTCGTCAAGATGGACGAGTTGGGTAGCCAATGGCTGGAGACAGTCGAATCGGGCCGGGTCGAATTCGTGCCCGGCAACTGGATCAATACCTACCGCCACTGGATGGAAAACCTGCAGGACTGGTGCATCTCGCGTCAGCTCTGGTGGGGCCACCGCATTCCGGCCTGGCACGATCTGGACGGCAATGTTTACGTCGGCCATTGCGAGGCCGAGGTACGCGAAAAGCATCAGATTGCCGACGGCATCGCGCTCGAGCAGGATCCGGACGTGCTCGAAACCTGGTTTTCGTCCGCGCTGTGGGCCCACTCGACCCTCGGCTGGCCGGACCCCGAACGAATGCAGGCGGAAGGCTTCGAGCGTTACCTGCCAACTTCGGTACTCGTAACCGCCTTCGACATCATTTTCTTCTGGGTCGCGCGCATGATCATGATGACCGGCCATTTCACCGATCAGGTGCCGTTTCATCAGGTCTATATTCATGGTCTGATTCGCGATCGCGACGGCCAGAAGATGTCCAAATCCAAGGGCAATGTGCTCGATCCGATCGACCTGATCGACGGCATCGAGCTCGACCCGCTGATCGAGAAACGCACGGCCACGCTGATGCAGCCGGCAATGAAAGCGGCAATCGAGCAACACACACGCGATGAATTTCCCGACGGCATCCCGGCCTTCGGCGCCGATGCGCTGCGATTTACGTTTACCGCGCTGGCCGGCCACGGCCGCGACATCAAATTCGATCTGGCGCGCTGTGCGGGCTATCGCAATTTCCTGAACAAGCTCTGGAACGCCGCGCGCTTCGTCGGCATGAACATCGGCGACGAAGCACTACCGCCGCTGAATCAGATGATCGATGATCCGATTTCAAACTGGATTCGTTCGGCGCTGAACCGCACGATTCAGCAAATCGATCAGGCGCTGGCCAACTACCGCTTCGATCTGGCCAGCCAGGCGCTATATGAATTTATCTGGCACGAATACTGCGACTGGTATCTGGAGCTGGCCAAGCCGGCGCTCAATGATGAATCCGACCCAGCGCGGGTGCAGTCCACGCGCCGCACCCTGGCCGAAGTGCTCGAACAGGCACTGCGCCTGCTGCATCCGTTCGCTCCATTCATCACCGAAGAAATCTGGCAGGGTTTGCGCAAGCCGCTGTCGATTCAGCACGACTATATCGTTACCGCCGCCTGGCCCGAAGCCGGCGCTATCGACGCAGCAGCGGAAGGCGATGTGGGCTGGCTGAAAAACGTCATCTCAGGCATTCGCTCGGCCCGCACTGAGCTGCAGCTACCGCCCGGCAAGCCGATGCCGCTGCTCGTGCAGCAGGCCGATGACAGCGATCGGAGTCGACTGATCCGTTTCAATCAGTTGATCAAGCGGTTGGCGCGACTCGAATCGATTGATCTTGTTGACAGCAGTCGCGATTCCTCCGACTGCGCCGTGCAGTTGTGCGGTGATCTGCGCCTGCTGATTCCGCTGGCCGGCCTGGTCGATATCGGCGAAGAACTCATGCGCTTGACAAAACAGCGCGAGCGCGAACAAAAAGGTTTGGACATCGTCGAGAAAAAACTGGCCAACGAGCGCTTTATCGCTAATGCGCCAGCGACCGTGGTTGAAAAAGAGCGCACGCGACAACAAGAACACCAGGCCGCGATTGATCAGCTCGATCAGCAACTCGAAAAAATGCGCCAACTACGGAGCTAATCGCATAGTTGACCATTGAAGGCAACTGTCGTTGAGTTGACTTCGTCACACGCAGGCGACAAACTGAAGTGAACGTACGGTCGTATTTCAGTGATGAAACAAACTCAGGTCAAAGGGAGCTCGGCACTACCGGACAAACCTTCGCCAAGCTCACAGATGGTTGAAGCGGTATACAACACGCTGCGAACCATTGCCCGACGCGAGCGGAAACGCAACCCAAGCAAGACTCTCAATACTACCCTATTGGTGCACGAGGCCTGGATCAAGCTGGGTGCAGAACAGCAACAATGGAATAACGAAAGACACTGTCTGGCGACATATGCACTGGCGATACGCCAGGTGCTGGTCGACTACGTGCGCAGCAGTCTAAGCAAAAAACGTAGCCCAAATGAAGACTTTCAGAATTTTCAAATCGACGCGCTAGGCCAACGAACCGGTGAAGAACTGCTGGCAATCGACCAGGCCCTGAATCAACTCCAGCAACTTGACCCGCGCTTGGCAAAATTGGTTGAACTGCGGTTTTTCATCGGTCTGTCAAATAGTGAAATCGCCGACTATCTTGGCGTATCCGTCCGCACAGTAGTGCGAGACTGGAACAGAGCGCGCTCTTTTTTGCAGGCCTACCCAAATGGTTCTGAATAAGAAAAACTGGGCCACGGTTACGCTCTGGTTTGAACGTCTCGCGCAACTCAGCCCTGAGGAAAGAGCAGTACAACTTCAACAGGCTGATTTAAGCGAACAAACCCGTCACTGGCTCGAGCAGATGCTGTCAGCCCACGACGCGCCGGAATCCATGCTGGTGGATCGGACAATTGCGGCAGTCACCGCGGAACTGGCCGGCCATTCCGGTCTGGATTTGCCGCAGGATTGGAGCGGGCAGCGCTTAAATCACTGGCGCGTGTTGCATGAAATTCAGCGCGGGGGTATGGCGACTATAGTATTGGCAGAGCGCGATGACGGTCAGTATGAACGTCAAGTTGCGATCAAGGTTTTGCACTCGGATCGATACAGCAGCGTGCAGCGCGATGGCCTGATGCGCGAAATACAGCTTTTGGCCGGGCTGTCTCATCCAAATATCGTGAACATGCTCGACGGCGGCATCAGCGAAGGCGGCTGGCCCTATTTGGTCATGGAATATGTCGACGGTCTGGCAATCGACGACTGGTGCAAACGGCACCAGGCTTCACTTGAGACCCGCATCGGGCTTCTGCAGCAAATTGCCGACGGGCTGTCGTATGCGCATCGAAAGCTCGTTGTACATGCTGACATCAAACCTTCCAACGTGCTAATTGACGATTCCGGCCATGCTCGGTTGGTCGACTTTGGCATCTCGCAACTGCTACAAGAAGACGTCCAACAGACACTACTACCCGTACTGCGGTGCTCGCCAGCCTGGGCACCGCCGGAGCAACTGCGCGGAGAGCCGGCGCTGGTGGCCGGCGATGTCTTCGGGCTGGGCATGCTGATGTACCAGCTTGTTACCGACTGCAGGCCTAGAAGCGGCACACAGGTCACGCACCTGCTTGTTGGCGCCCAAACGGTAGTCAAACCCGCCCAGCCTTCACTACAGGCCGGCACAACGACGCCTGCAAAGCGGCTCAGAGGAGATTTGGATGCGATCTGCATGAAGGCACTGGCCGAAATACCCGACTATCGCTATAACTCAGCCGAAGCCTTCAAGCGCGATCTCTTGGCCTGGGCGGAACAGCGACCGGTCGAAGCACGCAACGGTGGTCGCCGTTATCGACTGGGCAAATGGCTCAATCGCTACCGTCTGCCGGTTTCAGCCGGAGTTCTGACGGTTCTGGCTTTAACCGTCGGTGCCTCTGCCGCACTATGGCAGGGCAATCGGGCAACACGTGCATTGATTGCCACAGAACATGCGCTCGATCGGGCTCAACAGCTAAATGAGTTTGTCATCGAGCTATTCGACGCCGCCGGCCCGCTGAAGCCTCGGGATCAATTGCCAACTACACAGGAGCTGCTGTTGCTTGGTGCCCAGCGCGCTATGTATTCGGCCTCAGCAAGCGACGTTGACCGGGTCGGTATGCTGTTGACGCTGGCCAATGTGTATCAATTACGTAACCAGATTGAAGCTGCAGAACCACTTCTGGATGAAGCGCGCTCCATTACCGCACAGTTTACCGAACAAGATGCCGAGCTTGATTTACGCGCGCTTCTACAATCGGCACAGCTCGACATCAGCAAAGGCGATCCTAGTGCTGCCCAACAAAAGCTGGAAGCTGCTGCTATCCGCCTGAACCAGATTGAGCAACAGCCCATGAGCGCAAACAAAATTCAGACGCTCAAAGCTGAATACAATGCCGCAAACGGCATTTTCTCTCTGCATACGGGTGACCTGGATCGGGCTGTAGATCTGTTACAGCCCTATCGCTATATTGATACCAATGTCTTGTCTGAAAATAGCCGCCGCCGCGCATTAAGTGGACTTGCCGTTACCTACATGCAACTTAGCCGCAACGCCGAAGCGGCCGAAATTAATGCCGAACTCCTTCAGCTCAATGCAAGACAATATGGCCAGGAAAGCCTGAGTTACGCAAGAACCAGCGCCAACCTCGGAGGAAGCCTGCACTTGCTAGGACGATTTGCTGAGGCTAACACGGCCCTTAGACGATCACTCGACCTGTACGACCGAATTTATACTCAACCCAGCGTTCTCCGCGCGGCGGCTCGTCATTTGCTGGCACGCAGCCAGTTGAATCAAGGACTGTTTGATAATGCATTGGCAACGATGGATCATTCCAGCACGGAATGGGCGGAATCCTATAAAGAGCGACCGGTACTCGTTGCATACATTTCGCTGAACCGCGCCATGCTGCTGGCCAGAATCGGGCGCTGGGAGGCCGTTATACGCGACACTGAAGCGGCAATTCAACAGTTTATACACAGTCCACCGGTCAACCCAAGGGC
>JBCCHH010000110.1:0-6110 GCA_039028855.1 Pseudomonadota bacterium
ATCTGAATCACCCTTCACTGTATTTCAATCGCGAGTTAAGTCTGCTCGGCTTTACCCGGCGCGTGCTCGAACTTGCACGCGACCCGGCCGTGCCGTTGCTCGAGCGCGTCCGCTTCCTGTGCATTTCGTGCACCAACTTGGATGAATTTTTTGAAGTGCGCGTCGCCGCGATCCGCCAACGGCTGCAGCACGGTGCGATTCAGCCCGGCGTCGATGGCATGACGCCCGCAGCCACGCTCGGCGCGATCCGCGCAGCAGTAGATGAATTGGTCGAAGAGCAATACCGCGTGCTGAATGAAGAAATCTCGCCGGCGCTCGAACACCAGAGTATTCGCATCCTGCGCCGCTCGGAATGGAGCAAGGGTCAGCATCGCTGGCTACACCGGCATTTTCAGCGCGAGCTGATGCCCGTGCTCAGTCCGCTCGGGCTGGACCCGGTACATCCGTTTCCGCGCATTCTGAACAAATCGCTTAACTTTGCCGTTGAACTTGAAGGCCAGGATGCCTTTGGCCGCGATTCGGGCCTGGCCATCGTGCGCGCACCGCGTTCACTACCGCGTTTGATCCGTATTCCAAAAAGCTACAGCCGCGGCGAGAACGATTTTGTGTTTTTATCTTCAATCATGCACGCCTTCATCAACGAGCTGTTTCCGGGCATGAAGGTGCGCGGCTGCTATCAGTTCCGCGTGACCCGCAATTCCGAACTGCTCGTTGATGAAGAAGAAATCGAGGATCTGGCCCACGCACTTGAAGGCGAATTGCTTGAGCGCGGTTTTGCCCAGGCCGTGCGCATCGAGCTGGCCGATAACTGCCCGGCGCACATTGCGAAAATGCTGACCAGCAAATTCGGGCTGGAAGAAGAAGACGCCTACCGCTGCGACGGCCCGGTCAACTTGAACCGCATGGTCGCGCTGTGCGATCAGGTCGATCGGCCGGATTTGCAGTATCCGCCGTTCCAGCCGAATACGCCGCCCGCGCTCGCTTCGGGCAACGATTTATTTGCCGCCCTGCGCAAACAGGACTGGCTGCTGCATCATCCCTACGACGGCTTCTCGCCGACGATCGAATTGCTCAAACAGGCCGTTAGCGACCCTGACGTGCTGGCGATCAAACAAACCCTGTATCGCACCGGCAGCGGCTCGATCATGGTCAATCTGTTGATTGACGCGGCCCGCGCCGGTAAGGACGTGACCGTTGTGGTCGAACTGCGTGCGCGCTTCGACGAGAAAGCCAACATCACGCTGGCCACGCGTTTGCAGGAGGCCGGCGTACAGGTGGTGTATGGCGTGGTTGGACATAAAACCCACGCCAAAATGATGCTGATCGTGCGGCGCGAACGTCGTCGGCTCAAGCGTTATGTACATCTGGGCACCGGCAACTACCACCAGGGCACGGCTAAAGGCTATACCGACTGGGCGCTAATGACCTCCGACGCCAAGTTTGGCCACGATGTACATGCGATTTTTCAGCAGTTGTCCGGTCTGGGTCGTGCGGCCGAACTAAAACGACTGGTGCAGTCGCCGTTCAAGCTGCACGATTTCCTGTTGCGCCGTATTCAGCGCGAGACGCGCAACGCCAAGGCCGGCAAGCCGTCAGGCATTGATGCGAAGATGAACTCACTGACCGAGCCGAAAGTCATCCAGGCGTTGTATCGCGCTTCGCGCGCGGGCGTACCGATTCGTCTGATTGTACGCGGCACCTGCTGTCTGCGACCCGGCATTCCGGGTCTGTCGGAGACGATCGAAGTGCGCTCCATTCTCGGCCGCTTCCTTGAGCACAGCCGGGTCTATTGCTTTGCCAATGCAGGCGAACGCGAAGTCTGGGCCGCCAGCGCCGACTGGATGGAGCGCAATCTGTTCCAGCGTGTAGAGACGGCCTTCCCGCTGCGCGACGCCAAGCTGGCCGAGCGCGTTGTGCAGGAAAGCTTTACGCTAGCATTTGAAGACAATCGCCAGGCCTGGCTGCTTCAGGGCGACGGTAGCTATCTGCACACCTGGCCTGAGGACGGCGAACCGCACCGCATTGCGCAGGAAAACTTGATTCAACAGGCCGTTAACAAGAAAACAGCCTGACATGCCGCATCGCGATCTTTACGCTGCGGTTGATCTGGGCAGCAACAGTTTTCATCTACTCGTCGCGCGCCGCGAATACAACCAACTACGCGTGATCGATAGCCTGCGCGAGATGGTGCGCATTGCCGGCGGACTGGACAACCATGGCCGGCTTGACGCCGAAACCCGCAGCCGCGCAATTGAATGCCTGTCTCGCTTTGGTCAGCGCATCGCCGGCATTCCCAATCACCAAGTACGTGCCGTAGGTACACAAACCTTCCGCCGACTGGCCAATCCGCAGCAGTTTTTGGTTGTGGCTGAAACTGCACTAGGCTGTCCAATCGACATCATTCCCGGCCGCGAGGAAGCGCGGCTGGTCTGGCTCGGCGTGTCCGAAGGCATGGGCCATCAGGGCGAAGCGCGACTGGTGATTGACATTGGCGGCGGTTCAACCGAAGTTGCGGCCGGCCGTGCCAGCACGCCCGAAGTGGTTGAAAGCCTGCAATATGGCTGTGTCAGCGTGACGCGCCGCGCGTTCAAGGACGGTCAGATCACCAAGCAGCGCTGGCGCCGCATGCGCGATGAAATCGCCGGTGAACTGCAGGCTCTACAGGCCGATATTCGCGCCTGCGAATGGCAGCAGACTATTGGCTCGTCGGGAACGATGCGCGCGGCACAACGCATGATCGCCATGCGCGGCGATGGCCTGCTGCGTGCGTTTACGTTCGATGACATCAAAGCGCTGCGCAAACAGATCATTCAGGCCGGCCATGTTGATGCGGTACAAATGGACGGTTTGTCCAGCTCGCGCCAACCTGTGATCAGCGGGGGTATCCTGATTATCGAAGCCTGCATGCGCGCCTTCGACATCCGACAAATCGACGTCAGCCCGTTCGCATTGAGGGAAGGCGTGGTCTACGACCTGCTCGGTCGGCTCGAACACACCGATTCGCGCGAAAAAACCGTCGCCGCCATGGCGCATCGACATGAAGCGGATCAACCTCAGGCTGAGCGCGTTCGCGACTTTGCCTTATGCGCATTCGAGCAAATCGCCGAAGCGCATCATTTGAACCGCAGCCATCACGACCTGCTCGACTGGACCTGCCAACTACACGAAGTCGGGTTGGTGATTGCGCACAGTCACTATCAAATTCACAGCGCTTATATTGTCGAACAATCCGATATGGCCGGTTTCTCCCAACAGGAGCAGCAGTTCATGGCCTGTCTGCTGAAATTTCAGCGACGAAAACTGCCAAGTGGAGCACTGGATATGCTGCCGCAACGGCTGCAGGCCAGCGCACGCAGTCTGCTGGCGCTGCTGCGGCTCAGCGTTGCACTATGTCGCGGTCGCTCAGATGCCGATCTGCCCGATTTCGCCTTGCAGGCATGCTCGGCCAATGAACTTGAATTTGCCCTGCCGGCTGGTTGGCTTGAAGCGCATCCGCTATCGGCACGCAGCCTGAGTTTTGAACAGCATCAACTCGAACGGCTGGATATGACGCTGTCGCTGACCGAGCTGAGCCAACCACATCCACAGGTGTAATCAAGCACAACCATTCCGCCATGCACAGGCCTGAAGACAAACTCCGCATACGCGCACAAACTGCGGAACATATCCGGCGCTTCTTTGCCGATCGCGCTGTGCTTGAAGTGATGACACCAGCCATTACCGAACATGGCGTCACTGACCCACACATCGAGAGCATTGCTCTGGCCGGCCGTGCAAATCCTCACCCGGCCTATCTGCGCACCTCGCCGGAGTATTTCCACAAACGCCTGCTGGCCAATGGTTCAGGTGATATTTATGAACTGGGCCCGGTGTTTCGTGGCGGTGAACATGGCCGACATCATCGTGCGGAGTTCAGCATGCTCGAATGGTATCGGCTGGGCTTTGGATGGCGCGAGCTTGCCGACGAGGTGATCGAGCTGATTCAATGCCTTTCGCCCAAGCCGTGGCAGGTCGAATACCGAAGCTGGCTCAGTATCAGTCAAACGGACTTGGGTATCGACGCGAGCCAGGCCGATCTCGCCACGCTGCACGCTGCGCTCGGCGATCGGATACAGCAAGCGCCACTCGACCACGATCACAGCGAACTACTCGACTGGTGGTTTGCCACCCAGATTCAGCCAACGTTTCAGGCCGAAACGCTGACTGTGGTATTCGACTACCCGGCCGCACAGGCTGCGCTGGCCCGGCTATGCCCCAACCGACCCGGCTGGGCCGAACGCTTTGAAATATTTGCCGGCCCATTGGAACTGGCCAATGGCTATGGTGAGTTAACCGATGCGGCCGAACTGCAAAAACGGTTCGAAGGCGATAATCGGCGGCGACTCGAACTCGGTCTACCCGAAATGCCGCTTGATCCCGACTTCATCACCGCCATGGAATCCGGCCTGCCCGACTGCGCCGGTGTGGCGATGGGCTTCGAACGACTGTTGATGGCGATCAACCGACGGCCAACGATCGACGACGTTTCGTTGGTTTAGCCTGTACGGATCTACACATAAATCCGGATCAGCACCGGATACTCAATCAAGCCTGCCGCATACAGCCCGAGTGTCGGCAAAGCCAGTGAACGTCCAGCGCACCTGTGCGATTTGGCGGATCATTGCTTCTACCACTTGCCTTCGAGCGCGAGCAAATCAAGCTCAAGACCGACCGACGGCACATCCCCGGTTGCATTTGGACATCGCCATGAATTGAGCGGCTTTGAACTAGCCCGGCCATGGATACTATTCTTCAGAAGGCATTCGCAGCCCATTGAACTGAGCTTCGCTTTCGATCGCTTGCGGTGATGGTGCATCGGCCAGGCGCGCCAGCGCCACTTCGAATTTCTGCATCAACGTTAATCGATTCGGCAAAACCACGCGATGAACAGAATCACAGCTCAGCCACATCGGCGGCTCACCAGGCTGGCTAAGCGCCAGCTTACAGGCTGCTTCAGCAGCGGTTATCGTGTGAGGTTGCCAAATTGGGTAATCCGGCAAGTTCAGATTTGCGACGGGGTCGACTGCGGATTCATTTGTAGACAGCCCTTCGGCACGCATTGCAACAACATAACCCAGCACTCGCTGGCCATTATGCATGTCAAGCCTGGCCGCACTGAGTGGCCGGCTGCGCAAGCGGTTTTCATTAAGATTACTGGCCTTGGCCTGGCGCAGTTGCATCGAGCCATCACTGTGGTATTGCTCTTCAATCGCCATCGGCCACATCGGCACCAGTAACCGATGCAGCGGAATCATCAACAACAGGCATGCAAGCGGCAGACAGATCAGCGATACTAAGTAAACGGACGCATTGGCAAAAATGTTTCGTAGCTTTTCCATATGATTGAAAATATAGCATTTTAGGGCTCGCCCTCTATGAACCAATCATTACGCATACGACCTGCAAGAGTCGCCGAGCTAAGCCAGCTAGCCGCGCTTATCCGCAGCTGGATGCCGGATTTGATGAAAAACAAATCGAGCATTCCGCTCGATCAAGTCGAACAACGGCTGTCAACACTGCTGCCTGACGGCTCGCTGCTACTCGCAATTGAGCAACGCAAACTGGTTGGCATTACGGCCGTCGATCTGGACAATGAGCGGCTTTTGGCAATCTACCTTGATCCCAAACTCGCCCGCTTCGACATTACGCGCGAACTACTGACTGAAACCGAAAAGCACGCCGCCCAATTTGGCATCAGACGCTTGAGCTGCACCACCAAACCACAGGCCTGGACGCTTATGGAGCGCATGGGTTATCGAGCCAACAGCTTGCCTGAAGCGCATCACCCGATCAAACTGAGCAAACGTTTGCTTGACGATGCGCCAAGTTGGGTTCACAAGGTTGTACAAATGCATCGTACGCTCGGTATTCCACTAAACTACGGTGTGAGTCGCCGGCTAAAGCTGGTTAATAATTCAAGGCGGCTTGTTTCGGTTGGCACTGACCTGTTTGGCCGCGATACACAACTGGATATCGAAACCGCTGATGCCTGGCAGCGTATGCAAGACGAGGCGCGCCACAATAACATTGAACTGCAGCTTGTTTCCGGATTCCGCAGTCATAACTACCAA
>JBCCHH010000111.1:0-6088 GCA_039028855.1 Pseudomonadota bacterium
TTCAGGCGCGACCGGCGCTGGTCGGGTTTCTCAATCTCATTCATCCCAGCCACATCCAGGTTCTGGGTGAAGAAGAGCTAGACTGGCTCGATAAGCTCGATTCACGCCTGCGCTGGCAGGCACTGGCCGAGATATTTGCCAGAAAACCGGCCGCACTGATCATAGCTTCCAGCCTGGCCGCTGGAACCGACCTCGAAGAGCAGGCGCGTGAAACCGGCACACCGTTATTGAGTTCGAGTAAGCCGGGCTGGGAACTGCTGTCAATGCTTGAATACCAGCTCGCGCGGGCATTGGCGCATCGCATTGTGCGCCACGGCGTGTTTATGGAAATTTTTACCATTGGCGTATTGATTACAGGCCAGGCCGGTGTCGGCAAGAGTGAGCTGGCGCTGGAGTTATTGACGCGGAGGCACCGTCTGATTGCCGACGATAGCCCGGAATTTACTCAGATGACGCCAGACATTATCGACGGGCGATGCCCTGAAGTGCTGCAGGACTGTCTAGAAGTACGCGGCCTGGGTGTGCTGAACGTGCGCCGTATGTTTGGTGATAGCGCAGTAAAAACCAATAAATATCTGCGTTTGATTCTGCACCTGTATCAGCCCAGTCGCGAGGACGAGCCCAGTCTGGACCGACTTAGCAGTCGTTCGGAAACCGAGCGCGTGCTCGGTATGGATGTACCGCGAATGTTGCTACCGGTATTACCGGGTCGCAACCTGGCCGTGATCGCCGAAGCCGCCGTACGTAATTTTATGCTGCAGCTTAAGGGTTTTGATGCCACTGTAGAATTCATCAAGCGGCATAGCCAGGTGATGTCGTCGCGTGACTGAAGCCGCGCACATATTGCTGATCAGCGGTTTATCGGGCAGCGGTAAATCGGTGGCGCTGAACGCGCTCGAAGACCAAGGCTATTACTGCGTCGACAATCTACCCGCTCGCTTGTTGCCGGCACTGGCCAGGCAAGTCATGGCCGAGCCGGAGCGTTATCACAAGCTGGCCGTGGGTATTGATGCACGTGTCGGGCTGGATGTGCTGGCCCGGCTCAGCGAAGATATCCGCAAGCTGCCGTTAACGGCCAAGCTGATTTTCCTTACCGCCGATAACGATGTGCTGATTCGACGTTTTTCGGAAACGCGCCGCCGCCATCCATTAGCCGGTCCCAACACGCTGGGCCAGGCGATTTCAGAAGAGCGCGAAGCATTAATTGGATTGGAGCGCAGCGCGCATCGAGTGATCGATACCAGTAACAAAAATGTGCATGATTTGCGGCGGTTGATCTGGTCGATGGTCAGTGGTGCATCCGAACCCGGTATTTCCAGCCTGGTGCTTGAATCCTTTGCGTTTAAAAATGGTTTGCCGCGCGCTGCCGATTTGGTTTTTGATGCGCGCTGCCTGCCGAATCCACACTGGCAGCCGGGTCTGCGCGAGGCGACAGGGCGCGACGATGATGTGGTGCAGTATCTGGAAAATGAAACCAGCGTGCGTCAGTTTGCTGACGATGTCGATCAGTTCGTACGCCGCTGGTTACCGGCCTGGGCTGGAGAGCAGCGAAGCCAGTTAATGGTTGCGATCGGTTGTACCGGCGGTCAGCATCGTTCGGTGTATTTGGTTGAACAACTGGCCAAGCGCTGGCAGCGTGATGGTTTGAGCGTCATTGCCCATCATCGAGAGCTCGAATCATGACGGCGATCCTGCTTGTCAGTCATCAAAGGGTCGGCTTGGCTTTGCGCGAGGCACTTGAATCGATCTTGCAAACGCCGTGTGGTGAACCGAAGCCCGTCGTCGAAGTGCTTGAAGATGACCGTTGTCATCCGGATGCTTTCCTGCATCGACTGCAGAATGAAATTGAGCGTCTGTTGCTCGACGGTCAGCTATTGATACTGACCGATTTACCCGGTGCCACGCCGCATAATCTTGCCGTTCAGGCCGCCGCCGGGCGTGGTGTGCCGGTGGTCAGCGGTATCAATTTGCCGATGCTGCTGCGCTGCGTTAATCATATTGACCTGCCGGCTGAAGTGCTGGCTGAAAAAGCCGTGGAGGGCGCGCGCGCAGCAATCTTTCAGGACGCGACAAAGGATGGTCAGAATGTTGCGTGAACCAATGACCTTGATCAATCGGCTTGGTTTGCACGCCCGTGCGGCAAGCAAACTGGTGCAAACGGCTACGCGTTTCGAGGCTGAAATCTGGCTTGAGCGTGAGCATCGCCGAGTCAGCGCAAAATCCATCATGGGTGTGCTCATGCTGGCTGCACCTGTGGGTACCGAGCTTGTGCTTGAAACCGATGGGCCGGATGAGCAAGCTGCGATGAAAGCCCTGATTGAGCTCATCGCCGATCGTTTCGGGGAAGACGAATGATTCTGACCTTAAGCGGAATTGGAGTCTCCGATGGTATTGCGATCGGTCGTATTCATCGTCTTTCCAGCGGCGAACTGGAATTGCCCGAATATCATCTGGAAAAAGGCGATCTTGAGGCTGAAGTAGAACGGCTGCGGCGCGCAGTCAAGCGTGCCGAACAGACGCTAAGCGAAATGGAGCAAACACTGCAGCGGGCCGAGTCCGACCCTGCGCGCGAGCTGTTACAAACCCATCGTTTGATGATTAACGATGACTTGCTGGTTGGTGAGGCGACGCGCATGATCCGGGCCGAGAAGATCAATGCCGAGTGGGCGCTGGATCGTCAGGCGGCCGTTATCCGACGTGAATTCGAGCGTATCGAAGACGATTATCTGGCCATGCGGATTGAAGATCTGGATCAGATCGTACGGCTGTTACAGCGGGAGCTGGCCGAGCAGCCCCTAGCTCAGTTGGCACAACGTATTCCGCATCAGCTCGATCAAACCGTGGTCATGGCCGAGGCGCTAAGCCCGGCTGAATTAGCCTTGCTGCAGGAGCGCAAAGTTGCCGGCTTGATTACCGAACATGGTGGTGTTTGGTCGCATAGCGCGATTGTTGCGCGCTCACTTGGTATTCCGATGGTGATGGCCGTACATCATGCCGGTCGGCTGTTGCGCGAGGATGAGTCGGTTATCCTCGACAGCCATTATGGCGTCGTGCTGGCGACCGAAGATGAACGCCTACACGAGCACTATGCAGAAAAAAGTCAGGCGGTCCAGCGTAACCACCATCAGTTGGAGCGTTTTCTCAAAGCGCCGGATCGAACCAGGGACGGCAAGCGCTTTCGACTATTCGGCAATGCCGAGCTTGAACCTGAACTAATTCGCTGTCGTGAAAGTGGCGTGGTAGGCATTGGTCTGATGCGTACCGAATTCATGTTCGGACAGAATCAGCTGGTCAATGAAGATGCGCAATATCAGATTTTTTCTCAGGCAGTTGAAACATTGGACGGCCGTGTGTTGACGATTCGTACGCTCGATGCAGGTGGCGATAAGTTGCCAAAAGAAATGCGGCATCTGCATGGTCCGAACCCGGCGCTGGGCTTGCGTGGCCTGCGCATGTCGCTGGCCATGCAGGAAACGTTTCAAACCCAAATACGCGCGATCCTGCGTGCATCAAAACATGGTCCGCTGCGCATTCTGCTGCCGATGCTGACTCGCGTCGACGAGATTCAGCAGGCGCGCGCCCTGATTGCGCAGTGCCGAGAGCAGTTGCAGATGCGCGGAGTTCGTCCTGATCCCGATGTACCGATTGGCGGCATGATCGAAACACCGGCGGCTGCATTGATGGCCGCTCAACTGGCGCGTGAGCTGGATTTTATTTCAGTCGGCACGAATGATCTGGTTCAATACGTGTTGGCCGTTGATCGCCAGGATGAGTTGGTTCATCATTTGTTCAAGCCAGCCCATCGCAGCGTGATTGAATTGTTGCACCGTATTGCGCAGGCTGCCGAGCGCGTTGATCGGCCGGTTCAGGTGTGCGGCGAAATGGCCGGTGATCCGCAATACATCCGGCTGCTGCTGGGTTTGGGCTTGACCGAATTCAGTATGCCGCCGGCACATCTGGCTGCGATCAAGGCCAATCTGATTCAAGCCGATGCAGGAACTTGTGTGGCTCTTGTGCAGCGTTATCTTGAAAACGAGGATGATGAAATCGGCCAGGCACTGCTGCTACAGCTATCCGAATAAACTGTAGTTGCCTAAACGGGCGAGTGACAGCCTAGCAAAGTTGGGCTAGGCTTTAACGCTATTGGATAATTTATCAAGAACATGACTGAAGCCTTGTGGAAACCTTCTCTCGACCGTCAGCAGCAAACGCATATGGCGCGGTTCCTCGAGTTGATTGCCGCCGAAATTGACCCATCCGTACAGGACTATGATGACCTGTATCGGTTTTCGATCGAACAGCCCGAAGCGTTCTGGTGCGCGATGTGGGAATTCGCTGAACTGCGCGGTACGCGTGGTTCCAGGTTCTGCGAGGACTGGCCGGCGATGCCGGGCACGCGATTTTTTCCCGATGCGCGCCTGAATTTTGCCGAAAACCTGCTGCGTTTCAACGATCAGCGACCGGCCATTCAGTTTGCCGATGAAGATGGTAGCCGACGCACGCTGAGCTACGCAGAGCTCAATCGGGAGGTTGCGCGGATTGCCTCTGGTTTACGCGAAGTCGGTGTTGAGCCTGGCGATCGCGTCGCTGGCTATTTGCCGAATCTGCCTGAAACCGTTATTGCGATGCTGGCTTGTGCGTCGATTGGCGCAATCTGGTCGTCATGTTCGCCGGATTTTGGCGTGCAGGGTGTGCTCGATCGTTTCGGCCAGATTCGCCCCAAAGTGCTGTTCGCGACCACTGCGTATCGCTACAACGGCAAAACACACGATTGTTTGGCCCGACTGACTGAACTCAAACCGCAGTTGACCAGCGTCGAGCAGCTTGTGATCGTTCCGCATGTGGACCTCGAGCCGGATCTCGGCAGTTATGCAAACGCTGCAGTCTGGTCTGAGTTCGGATCTGATCATGCGCAAGTGCCTGAATTCGAAGCGTTGCCGTTCGATCATCCGCTTTATATTCTGTATTCCTCCGGCACCACCGGCGTGCCGAAATGCATCGTGCACGGCGCCGGTGGCACGCTGTTGCAGCACGTCAAAGAGCTACTGCTGCATACGGATCTGCATCGTTCGGATTGTTTTTTCTACTACACCACCTGCGGCTGGATGATGTGGAACTGGCTCGTATCCGGGCTTTCGGTCGGTGCGACGCTGGTATTGTACGACGGCTCGCCGTTTTATCCGGACGGGAATGTACTGTGGGACTTGATTGACGAATTCGATATTGCCATCTTTGGTACCAGCGCGAAATGGATTGCCGCCTGTGACAAGGTCGGTATCGAGCCTCGCAACACTCATCGCCTGGAAACGCTGCGCGTGATTCTTTCAACCGGTTCGCCGCTGTTGCCCGAATCGTTCGACTATGTGTATCGTTCGGTCAAATCCGATCTGCAGCTCAGCTCGATTTCCGGTGGTACCGATATCGTTTCCTGCTTTGCGCTCGGCAATCCATTGCTACCCGTCTATAAAGGCGAGCTGCAGTGCCGCGGCTTGGGCATGCAAGTGGAAGTTCGCAGTGACGAAGGTGACGTCATCGAAAACGAAACCGGCGAATTAACCTGCTCAATGCCGTTCCCGTCGATGCCGGTCGGTTTCTGGAACGACAGCGACGGCGCGCGTTATCGATCCGCCTATTTCGAGCAATTCGAGGGAATCTGGAGTCAGGGTGACTATGCCCGGCTGACTCCAAACAAAGGCCTGATCATCTACGGCCGCTCCGATGCTACCCTCAATCCAGGTGGTGTGCGCATCGGCACGGCGGAAATCTATCGTCAGGTGGAAAAGCTTGATGATGTGCTTGAATCGCTATGTGTCGGGCAGCAGTGGCAGGGTGATGTGCGCGTGATCTTGTTTGTCCGCCTGCGTGAAGGGCTAGATCTCGATGATGATGTCCAGGAACGTATCCGTAGCATGATTCGCAGAAACGCTACGCCCCGGCACGTGCCTTCCCGCATCCTGCAAGTCACTGATCTGCCGCGCACCGTATCGGGCAAAATCACCGAACTGGCTGTGCGCGATGTGATTCATGGTCGACCGGTTAAAAATACCTCCGCTTTAGCCAACCCGGAGGCGCTGTTGCAGTTTAAAAA
>JBCCHH010000112.1:0-6042 GCA_039028855.1 Pseudomonadota bacterium
GCCGCGTTTCTTTCATGGTTGAAGATGAGAAACTCGAGATATGCGCCGGCTCGGAACGGGCCGAGCCGGCTAAGTAGTCATTAGCAATAAGAGAGCAACAATCGATCAGCCATCCTGATCGACCGTTTTCATGCTCAGGCGGATGCGGCCCTGTTTGTCGACCTCAAGAACCTGAACCTTGACTTTCTGGCCTTCGCTGAGGGCATCGGTGACGTTCTCGACACGCTCGTTGGAGATCTGCGAGATGTGCACCAGACCGTCCTTTCCGGGCAGAATCTGCACGAATGCACCGAAGTTCATGATTTTCTGAACGGTGCCTTCGTAGATCTTGCCGACTTCGACATCGGCTGTAATCTGTTCGATCTGTCGGCGAGCTTCATCGGCCGCTTCCTTGTTGACCGAAGCAATCGTGATGGTGCCATCGTCGGCGATGTCAATCGTGGTGCCGGTTTCTTCGGTGATCTGGCGAATGGTGCTGCCGCCTTTACCGATCACGTCGCGAATCTTGTCCGGATGGACTTTCATGGTGAACAGACGCGGCGCGTATTCACTCATTTCGCTACGCGTAGTCGACAGTACCTTGTTCATCTCGCCGAGGATGTGCGTACGACCGCCTTTGGCTTGATCGAGCGCTGCCTGCATGATTTCACGCGTGATGCCGTCGATCTTGATGTCCATCTGCAGCGCGGTGATGCCATCGGCAGTGCCGGCCACTTTGAAGTCCATATCGCCGAGGTGATCTTCATCGCCGAGGATGTCGGACAGTACGGCGAACTTGTCGTCTTCCTTGATCAGGCCCATGGCGATACCGGCCACCGGCGCCTTGATCGGCACGCCGGCATCCATCAGCGCGAGCGAGGTGCCGCACACCGAGGCCATGGAGCTGGAACCGTTCGATTCGGTAATTTCCGATACCACGCGCAGTACGTATGGGAACTCTTCCGGGCTCGGAATTACGGCCAGTACGCCGCGCTTGGCCAGACGGCCGTGGCCGATCTCGCGCCGCTTCGGCGCCAGCATATGGTTGGTTTCACCGACACAGAACGGTGGGAAATTGTAGTGCAGCATGAACGGATCTTTGTATTCGCCTTCGATCGCGTCAATGAGCTGGGCATCGCGACCGGTGCCGAGCGTGGTCACGACCATGGCCTGGGTTTCGCCGCGCGTGAACACGGCCGAACCGTGCGTGCGTGGCAGTACGCCGACCTGGATATCAATCGGGCGTACGGTGCTCAGATCGCGACCGTCGATACGCGGCTTGCCTTCGATGATGTTGCTGCGAACCAGGTTCTTTTCGAGCTTGTAGAAGCCTTCGCGAACGTCGCCTTCTTCAAACTGCGGGTTTTCCTCACTTTCCGGGCAGAGCTGCTCGATCAGCGCTTTGCGGACTTCGCCAACGGCTTCATGGCGTTGGGCCTTGTCGGTGTGCTGGTAAGCTTCGCGCAGGCCGGGCAGGGCAATGCGCTCAACCTGTTCGGCCAAACCTTCAACCGGTGGCGGTGCCTGCCAGTCCCATTTCGGCTTGCCGGCCTCATCTGCCAGTTCGCGAATGGCGGCAATGGCGGTTTGCATTTGCTCGTGGCCAAAGGTGACCGCGCCGAGCATTTGTTCTTCGCTGAGCAGGTCGGCTTCGGATTCGACCATCAGCACGGCTTGATCGGTGCCGGCAACAACAAGATCCAGCTTGGAATCTGCCAATTGCGATGCGGTCGGGTTGAGTACGTACTGGTCGTTGATAAATCCGACGCGCGCGGCTCCGATCGGGCCTGCGAACGGAGCGCCGGACAAGGCCAGCGCGGCCGATGCGCCGATCAGTGCCGGGATATCGCCGTCGACTTCCGGATTCAGCGACATGACCGTCGCGATGACCTGAATTTCGTTCAGGAAACCATCGGGAAACAGCGGACGAATCGGACGATCAATCAGGCGCGAGGTCAGCGTTTCTTTTTCGGTCGGGCGACCCTCACGCTTGAAGAAACCGCCAGGAATCTTGCCGGCGGCGTAGAATTTTTCCTGGTAGTTGACGGTCAGCGGGAAAAACGACTGACCTGGCTTGGCCTCGGGCCGAACCACTGCGGTGACCAATAACACGGTATCGGCCATAGTGACCTGGACGGCGCCGGAAGCCTGACGCGCGATGTGGCCGGTTTCCAGCGTAATCGTGTGTTCGCCGTACTGGAACGATTTACTTACTTTGTTAAACACGTTGCGGATACTCCAAAATGCATAAAATTCAGATCAAATAAAGCAAAACACCGGTTGCGGATAAAGTCGGCAACCGGTGTTTAATAAACGTTGGGAGATGAATAGGGCCTTAGCGACGCAGACCGAGGCGCTGCACGATATCGCGATAACGCTGAACGTCTTTACGGCGAACGTAATCCAGCAGTGAACGGCGCTGATTGACGAGACGAATCAGGCCTTTACGGGAGTGGTGATCCTTCTTGTGCGTTTTGAAATGACCCGTTAAATAGTTGATGCGCGCGGTTAACAGCGCGATCTGAACTTCGGGTGAGCCGGTATCGCCGCTCGAGAGCTGATGTTCCGAAACAACTTTCTGTTTCTGCTCTGCATTAAAAGACATACTGTCTATACTCCAAAAATAAATCAGAAAATTAAGAAAATCAATAGATTGGCAACCGGGCTTTTCCAGAAAACCCCCTCATTACGCATTTGCGTGAGGCCGGGCTTTGTGTAAAAGCCCCGATCGCTACCTAATCAAGCCGGCAATTATACGCTGAATGTCGTAGCGCAAACAAGTCTGATTGCTAAGGAATTTTTCGCCTCTAAGCTGCTCATTCCTTAGACTCAAGAGGAACTTTGCTGTCTGGCCAGCCGGTCGCTGTAGCTGACCCAGCACTCCGCTACGGTACGTGGGTTTTCCAGCATTGGTAGATGACCGGTATCGGGCAGCATCAGCGTTTCGCCGTTTTGCGTGAGTTTCTGTACGACGGCGGCTCCAGCAGGGTTAAGCACCTGGTCCGAACGGCCCCAGACAATCAGAGCGGGCGTGCGCAGGTTTTCGATAAAGTGCTCCAGCGGCGGCGATTCGAAGCGCAACGCATCGAATGCCCGTTGATGCAGTACCGAACGTTCGGCTGAGCGTTCAGCCAGATAGCGCTGCAGCGGCGCCGGAATCCACGGCGGATGCACGAAGCAGAAGTCGATCAGGCGGCGGAAATCACTCAGGTCACGCACGACCAGCGGATTATGCCGCTCCTCGGCAATTTCCTGGAACAGCGGCGAGGGCTCGACGCACTCCACACCACCCGGCGCCAGCAGCCACAAGGCACGAACCCGGTCAGGATGCTTTTTTGCGATCGCGCAGGCAATATAGCCACCCATCGAGCTGCCGCCCAGATAGCAGTGCTGTATGCCGATCTGATCCATCCAGGCGATCACGCGATCCGCCTGGCGCTCAATATGAAAATCCAGCGGTTCGACGATCTCGCTGTCGCCAAAGCCGGGCAGGTCGGGCGCAAGTACGCGGAAATGGCTGTGTAAAAAGCGCGCCACGCGGTTGAAGTGGTCGGCATCGGCATTGAAACCGTGAATCAGTACCAGCGGCTCGCCGTGACCGCCTTCGAGCATATGCCAGTTCAGACCATCGACTTCGACTGTACAGGATTTCAGACGTCCGGCTTTGCGATCCAGCCAACGAAACAGCCGAGCCGGGATCGCTGGCAGAAAACGCCAGACCAGCGCAAGCGCAATGACAACGACGAGAATTGAAATCAGCAGTTCCATCGACAGTTACAAGCGTCCCTCAAGCAGTACGATGATAAAATTCAGCATAGTAGTTGCGCTAAGATCAAGGCTAAGCCATTCAACTTAAGCCAGATTCAGCAGCCAAATTTACTAGGACAAGTGTAATTCAAGCCCGACATGCTGTAGCCAAATCTTTTTTATCTTCGAACAGGGCTGTGCCAGCCCGTGTAGTGTGTACCTCTTTTGAGAATTCCGGTCATATTCTGATGTCAACCAGATTCAATCTGTCGTCCATTTCGACGCTGGCTGCCGAGTTTGCTCGGCAGGGCTTCGTGGTGTTGCGCGAGTTGTGCCCGCCGGATACGATCGAGGCGATGCGCAGTCAGGCTTTGGCCGATTTGGCCGACGGTGTCGGTCCGGTCGAGTATGAGGCTGAGGTCGGTTATGAGGGTGCACCGGCGTCGCTGGATGAGCCCGGCGGTCGTACCGTGCGGCGCCTGCTGGATGCACTGGGCCGTCATGAGATGTATCAGCAGTGGGCCCTTTCAGGTGAGTTAACCCAGGTGGTACGCGCACTGCTTGGTGCAGTCCAGACGCATCAGAATGATGCGCCCGGCCAGGCTGCGAGCCGCTTACTGGTCGTGCGAGCACACCACAACTGCATTATGACCAAACAGCCTGATTTTTCGAGTTCGACCGGCTGGCATCAGGACATTCGCTACTGGTCGTATGCGCGTCCGGAACTGGTCAACGCCTGGACCGCGCTCGGCGAGGAATCGTCGAATAACGGCGGCATGCGTTTGATTCCAGGCTCGCATCGGCATGAGTTTGCCGATGATTGCTTCGATGCGCAGCGTTTTTTCCGCACCGATCATGCACCAAACCAGGCTTGGCTGGATCGCGCCGTACAGATGGATATGCGGCCCGGCGATGTGCTGTTTTTCCACGCCCGGCTGCTGCATTCGGCCGGGCGCAATTTGAGCGATGAGCGTAAGTTATCGCTGGTGTTGAGTTATCGCGACTCGAGCAATACACCAGTACCTGGCAGCCGTTCGGCAGCCCAATCGGATCTGGATTCGGGGCCGGCGACCCGGTCAAGTTCGGCTGAGTACCGGAACCAACCCTGATGCCGCATTCAAAGTGGATTGTGCCGGCCATGGTGCTGGCCATGATCGTGATTGTTGCCAGCGCTAATTATCTAGTGCAGTTTCCGATTACTAATTGGCTGACTTGGGGCGCGCTGACCTATCCAGTGAGCTATTTCATTACCGATCTGACCAACCGTCTGCGCGGCCCGCGCGATGCCAGGAAAGTGGTTTGGGTCGGTTTTGCGCTGGCTGTTCTGGTATCAATGTTTTTAGCGAGCCCGCGCATTGCGCTGGCCTCGGGCACGGCGTTTATCGTGTCGCAAATGCTCGATATTTCCGTGTTCGATAGCTTGCGTAGACAAGGCTGGTGGCAGCCGCCGCTGTTTTCATCGGCAGTGGGATCGGCGGTCGATACGGCGCTGTTTTTTGCGCTTGCCTTCTATGCTACGGGCGTACCCTGGATAACGCTGGCCATTGGCGACTATGGCGTCAAATTGGCCATCGCGCTTGTAATGCTGTTGCCGTGGTGGTGGCTCGCGCGCCAGACGCGTGACCAGATCCGGCAAGACGCAGCGCATGGGTGAGTTTTTCTCGGTCGCCTGCGCCGCCGTCTGGGCACTGGCAGTGGTGCTGTTTCGTCGCTCGGGCGAAACGCTGCCTGCATTTGAACTGAATCTTTTCAAAAACGCGCTCGGTGTACTGCTGCTGATTCCCACCGTCTGGCTCATGGAAGGCCTCGCACCGCCGGATTTTGATTGGTCGCGCTGGGGCATCGTGCTGCTTTCGGGCGTGATCGGCATTGCCGTGGCCGATACCTGGTACCTGCGCGCGCTGAATCTGATCGGCGCGGCCCGAACTGGCGTCGTCGCCACACTGTTCAGCCCGTTCGTGATCGCGCTTTCCATCCTGTTTCTGGGTGAACGGATGAAAGGCTGGCAACTGGCCGGCTTTGCGCTGGTGTTGTCGGGCATCCTGCTGGTTACCTGGCGCCATAAACGACAGGATGTTTCGCTGCGCGCATTGAAAGCAGGCCTGGCGTATGGCGCCGGGGCCGTATTGCTGATGGCGATCGGCATCGTCATGGTCAAACCTACGCTCGAAGGCGATCATTTCTTCTGGGTCGTCTTCCTGCGTCTGGTCGCAGGCTGCTTTGCCATGATGCTACTGGTTACCCTTGCGGGTCGTTGGCAGGCCGTGTTCGCTCGCTACCGACAGCCACAGCCCTGGCCGACGATCATCTTTGCCA
>JBCCHH010000113.1:0-6004 GCA_039028855.1 Pseudomonadota bacterium
CTCACTCATAGCGCAACGCCTCCGCCGGCCGCGTGCGGCCTGCGCGCCAGGCGGGATAAACGGTCGAGATCAGCGACAGCCCCAGCGCCAGCAAAGAAAACCGCAGCACATCGCTGGTCTGCAGATCGGACGGCAGATCGGAGATGTAGTAGATGTCGGCCGATAAAAACTCCATCTGGAACAGTTGCTCGATCGCGCCGACAATATTTTCGACGTTCAGCGCCAGCGCGATGCCGCCAACCACACCGAGCACCGTGCCGATCACGCCAATCATCATACCCTGCACCATAAACACAGCCATTACGCCGCGCGGGCTCATGCCCATGGTTTTCAGAATCGCGATATCGGCCTGTTTATCGGTCACGACCATAACCAGGGTCGAGATGATATTGAATGCCGCGACCACAATAATCAGCGACAGGATGATGAACATAACGGTTTTTTCCATCTGCACGGCACGAAACCAGTTGGCGTGCTGCTGGGTCCAGTCGCGCACGCGATAAAATCCAGGCAGCGTATCGGCCAGGTCGAGCGCAATCGGACGCGCCCTGAACAAATCGGTGAAGGCCAAACGCACGCCGGTAATACCCTCGCCGGTTCGGAACAAGCCCTGTGCATCTTGCCAGTGAATGATTGCCAGGCTGGCATCGAATTCATGCACGCCGGCCTCAAACAGACCGGCCACGGTAAAGCGACGCACTTGCGGTACCACGCCGGCGCCGGTCGTGCGCAGCTCAGGCGCGAAGATCGTAATCTGCTCGCCGCGGGCCACGCCGAGCCGTGCGGCCAGTTCGACACCGAGAAAAACCTGCCAGCGCTGATCACTCAAATCCGTCATCTGGCCGAAGATCAAATGCTGGTCGAGTTCCGAAACGCTTGGTTCAAGCTCGGGGTCGATACCGCGCACCAGCGCGCCCGACACGCCGCGACCGCGCAGCAGCGTCTGTTGTTCGACGAACGGAGCCGCGCCGATCACTTCCGCATGCTGATTGGCTGATGCGACCAGCTCCGGCCATTCGGTAAACGGTCGGTCCCAGGTCGATACCGTCGCATGCGACACCATACCCAGAATGCGTTCGCGCAGCTCTTTCTCGAAGCCGTTCATCACCGAAATGACGGTGATCAGAATCGCAACGCCCACGGCAATGCCAAGCATGGAGATCAGCGAAATGAATGAAATAAAGTGATTGCGACGCTTGGCGCGTAAATAGCGCAGGCCGACAGCGAGGGTCAGCGGTTGGAACATTCGGTCATCCTTTTGGGACTTTTTGATTCATTATTTGCCCCTTAGGCAATCGAGTACATCATTCAGTTCAGTCGGCAACGCGGCGTGAAAGACTTGATCCATCGGCCAAGGCAGCCGCAACACGCCTGCGTGCAAAAACAAGCGCGATGCTGCAGCGGCTTCAGCATCCGGATTGTATCGATCGTCGCCCAGCAGCGGGCAGCCGAGCGCCGCTGCGTGTACGCGAATCTGATGAGTGCGGCCGGTTTCAATCCGCACTTCGACGAAATCGTGTTTCGGCAGGCGTTCAAGTCGATAAAAGCTTGAACGTGCATGCTGGCCGTCGGGATCGTCGGAATCTGCCACCACCACTCGATGCTGGCCACTGCGATCGCGAATTTTCTTTAGCGGTTGATCGACATCTACACGTTGCTGCGGCAAATGCCCGCACAACAAGGCGAAATAGCGCTTTTCGGCAGCGGCCGCTGCTGGATCAGCGCTGAATGCCGCCTGCAGCGCCTTGGCCGCACTTCGGCCACGTGCAAACACCATCAGGCCGCTGGTCTGACGATCGAGTCGATGCACCGGCAGCGCTTCGGCATCAATCGCGGCCATCACATCATTCAAGCCCCAGCTCAGGCCGGAACCAGCCTGTGAGGCCAGGCCCGTCGGCTTATCGACCACAATCAACTCCGGCTGACGATGCACGATGCTGGCGCGAATCTGCTCGATCACTTTCGACGGTACTTTTTTCGAAGCTGAATCCGAATACCGCATCGGCGGTATGCGCACGCGATCGCCTGTGATCAGCTTGCGCATCGGCTTGACCCGACCACCATTCACGCGCACCTGACCGGTGCGGATCAGGCGATACACCAGGCTGCGCGGCACATCGCCAAGCGCGTACATGAGGAAATTATCGAGCCGCTGACCGGCACGGTCCGGCTCGACTAACACCTCACGCGGCTGCATGCGTGGTGAAGCTGAATGAGCTGGCGAGGATGGGCCTGCAGACATTGTTTGACTGTAAGACCTGTAATCGACTAATCGAGTATAATCAGACTGTTGGTTGACCAGCACACCGCAACGACCGGCTGGAACGTTATCAGCGACCAAGGTATCACGCCAACAGATATTAGATTTGGCTAAGTAACTTAAAAGCAATTGTGCTGTAGATCATCCGAGCCAGGCCATAAGCGGCCGAAGCATGTCAACCGTATCCGGATGAATATTCACTGCCTGAGCCACGTCTTGTAGCGTGATTCAGGTTACATACTGATCGGCAATACATCGATCGTAGGTCTCTCTGGCTTGTGCTGCAGGCCGATCAAGACCATTGAAAGACAAATGAACACTACCGCTTCGCGCAGCATATTTGATGCGCGAACTTGATAAACAAAATGACGCTCCCGGCGATAAACGCCAAATGATAAAAGCCGGGACACGCTGACGCGACGGGTCTGCTTTTGGCCTAATCCGCGACAGTCGTAGCCTTGCCTGCTGGCCAACGGCGGGAGCGCAAAGGGATAACTGACAATGAAACGCATGCTGATTAACGCGACTCAGGCAGAAGAGTTGCGCGTGGCCATCGCCGATGGCCAGAACCTGATTGACCTCGACATCGAAGTCCCCGCCCAGGAGCAAAAAAAATCCAACATCTATAAAGGCCGCATCACGCGCGTCGAACCAAGCCTCGAAGCCTGCTTTGTCGAGTTCGGCTCCGAACGCCACGGCTTTTTGCCGATGAAAGAAATCGCGCGCGAGTATTTCTCCGAAGAAGCACAAAAAACGCTCGATTCGGGCGAACGACCCGATATCAAAGACGCGGTCCAAAGCGGCCAGGAAGTCATCATTCAGGTCGAAAAAGAAGAACGCGGCACCAAGGGCGCGGCATTGACTACCTTCGTCAGCCTGGCCGGTCGCTATATGGTGCTGATGCCGAATAACTCGCGCGCGGGCGGCGTATCGCGTCAGGTCACGGGTGAAGATCGCAAGCAGGTGCTCAGCTCACTGCGCCAGCTCGAAGTTCCTGAGGATATGGGCCTGATCGTACGCACCGCCGGCGTTGGCCGCGAACTTGAAGACCTGCAGTGGGATTTGAACTATCTGCTGCAGCTATGGAATGCCATTGGCGAAGCCGCGCTGTCGCGCCGCGGTCCGTTTCTGATTTATCAGGAAAGCAATGTAATCATCCGCGCCCTGCGCGATAATCTGCGCGAAGATATCGGTGAAATTCTGATCGACTCGGCCCACGTGTTCGAAGACGCACGTGATTTCATGCAGCAGGTCATGCCGCATAACCTGCGCAAGCTCAAACATTACAATGAAACGACCCCGTTGTTCTCGCGCTTCCAGATCGAGAGCAAGATTGAATCGGCCTTTGCGCGTGAAGTGCATCTGCCGTCCGGTGGTGCCGTCGTAATCGACCACACCGAGGCGCTACTGTCGATCGATATCAACTCAGCGCGCGCGACCAAGGGTTCGGATATCGAGGAAACCGCGCTGCAGACCAACCTCGAAGCGGCTGTCGAAATTGCACGCCAGCTACGCATTCGCGACTTGGGCGGCCTGGTCGTAATCGACTTTATCGATATGAACAGCCGCGACTCGCAGCGTCAGGTCGAAAATCAGTTGCGTGAAGCGATGCGCTCAGACAAGGCGCGCGTGCAGATTGGGCGTATTTCTCGTTTTGGCCTGCTTGAGCTTTCACGCCAGCGCCTACGTCCGTCGCTGGGCGAATCCAGCCACATCACCTGCCCGCGCTGTGATGGCCACGGCTCGATTCGATCGGTCGAATCGCTGGCACTGGCCGTGCTGCGCCTGGCTGAAGAAGAGGCCATGAAAGAAAACACCGGTCGCATCATCGTGCAGGCACCGCTGAGCGTAGCCAACTTCCTGCTCAATGAAAAGCGCAAGATGATACATGCGATTGAGGAGCGCACCAAAGTACCGCTGATGGTCGTTGCCAACGAGCACATGGATACACCACGCTTCGAGATTCAGCGCCTGCGCAAAAACGAAGCCGACATCGAAGAGCCAAGCTACGCGATTGCAGATAACGATCAGATCGAAAACATCATCACCGAAACCACGGTCCAGGCCACCGCTGCAGTCGCCCGTGAACAACCGGCCGTAAGCACTATTCGCCCATCGCAACCCGCACCGCAGCGGCTTGAAAAATCAACCGGCTTCTGGGCAAGCATTGCAGCCTGGTTCAGCAATCTGTTGGGTGGTTCCGATTCCGGGCAAAAACAGAAAAAACGCCAAGGCAAGAAGCGTCAACGAGGCAAAGGCAATAAACAGGGTCGTAAGGGTGGCAGCAATCAAGCGCGCGGCAAAGGCCACAGCAATCAGCAGGCGGCTAAGAAGACCGGTAAAAAATCAGCCAAAAAGAAAACAAAAAAACGTACCGACAATCAACAGTCCACGCAAAACAGCGAAAAAGACGGCCAGCAACCGGGTAAGAAAAAGCGCCGTCGCCGCGGCGGCAAGAAGCGTCGCAGCAAATATGCAACCGGCAGTGGCGCGCCATCGAATAATAGTAATCAGAATGCCGCTCAAGGCAAAAACGGGGACAAGCCCAACGGGCCGACCCCGAGCTCAACACAGCATGATGCATCTGCTCAGAAACAAACCAAACCGATCATTCAATCGCAGGCTGAGGTAAACGGTAATCGTACAGACAACGCGTCAAATGCAACTCGACCGAACTCGCCGGTCAAGCCGCTAAACGATACTGAAAGCAAAACAAAACCGCCAAACGAGCCATCCGACTCGAAAGATGTAGCTGCGTCCGGACAAGCTTCAAACAGCAGTTCCGATCATCAGTCACAGGATCATCGACCGCAAGGCCCCGACGCGGCACCACAACCGGCCGCAAAACCGCCACACCAAGCGCCGACCACGCCGGCACCTGACCATCTGCCCAGGCCGAAGGCCGATCAGGTACAGTCTGCCAATCCCGATCCACAGGCGACACCCGCCCAGTCGGGCCAAGCTGCGGCAGGCCCAAAGCCGCAGCCGAAACCTGAGCAGGCAACGCCAAAACCAGCACCGGTTGCCGAGCAAAAATCATCTGAAGCAAAACCTGATCGTTCAAATTCCGACCCAAGCAAAGCGGCATCGGCCGAAAAATCTACCCATAGCTCATCAGATCAAAAGGCCGAACCGATCGGGCAGCAAACCGGGCTGTTCAGGCTTGAACCAAGCGAGAAAAAAGATTAGTGCCCGCGTTTAAAATCGCTGGCATTGCAAACGAAAACGCGCTGCCGTGGCGCAGCGCGTTTTTTCAGTTTGGGTAACAAGCCGCAGCGGCAAGTGTTTCATCAGTCATCGGGTTTAATCAAACCGTGTCGAATCCCTTCGCGCAACAAGCCGACTTCGCTGTCTACGCCAATCTTTTCATAGATGCGATATTTATGTGTCGCCACGGTTTTTGGGCTGATACTCATGGTTTTGGCTATTGCACTGGCTTTCATGCCTTGAGCAAACATTAACGCAACTTCCAGTTCGCGCGAAGTGAGCTTCTGAAACGGTGACTGCGGCTCACCCGGCAACAAGGACATCGCCAACTGCTGCGCAATTTCCGAACCGATATAGCGCTCACCGCGATGCACAGCACGAATCGCGCGCAGCAACTCATCGGCGTCACAGGCCTTACTCAAGTAGCCAACCGCGCCAATATCAAGTAACTGTGTCGGATACGGTGCCTGCGTATGCGCGGTTAGCACGACAATCTTAACCTTGGGGCTGGTTTTCAGAATACGGTCGCTGGTCTCA
>JBCCHH010000114.1:0-5985 GCA_039028855.1 Pseudomonadota bacterium
GCGATATAAGCAGGATTTCCGCTTTGCTATGATGCTGCTGTTCGGTAGCCTGTTGCTGTTTGTCATATTCGGTTTCGTTGTTTTCCGCTTCGTAATCAATGACTTTTATGGGGCACTGGTCAATCTCGCGATCGTCACCGGTTTGTCTCTGGTGCTGGCGTATGCCGTTCACACTGAAAGCACCGATCGCGCGGGCGTTGTTTTTATCTTTGTGAATATGCTGGCCTGTGCTGCCACGACTGCAATGTTCGGTCATACCGGCCTATTCTGGGCCTATCTGGTGCTGTGGGTCAATTTCCTGATGGCTCGTCGGCGGGTGGCACTGGCGGCCAATCTTTTGCTGATTTTGGGCTTGTTCCTGCAGGCTTCGTTGTTTAACGACCGGCATGAAGCAGTGACGTTTTTGGTGACTTCACTGCTGGTTACGGTGTTCAGTCTGGTGTTCGTTGATCGACTGAATCGTCAGCAGCAGCAACTTGAGCAGCTTGCGATGCAGGACCCGCTGACGCAGATCGGTAATCGACGTATCATGCAACAGCATCTGGAAAATGCAATGGCCGAACATCGGCGCCATCAGACTCCCGCGACTTTGGTGTTGATTGATTTGGATCATTTCAAACAAATCAACGACGAACAGGGCCATGAAGCCGGCGATGAAATATTGATTCGCTTTGCCGATTTGATGCGCCAGAGCATTCGCCAGGGCGATGGTTTTTATCGTTACGGTGGTGAAGAGTTTGTGTTGCTGTTGCCCGGCCATGACCAGCATTCCGGTTTGCATGTGGCGGAGCTTATGCATCAGCGGGTTAGTGGAAAGATCGAAAGAGAAGCCTGGACGTTGCGATTCTCGGCCGGAGTCGCTTCTTTGCTGTCAGGTGAAAGTTGGGGTGACTGGCTGGTCCGCTCGGATCAAGCGCTGTATCTGGCCAAACATGGCGGGAGAGATCGTGTCGTTCTTTGGGATGACAGTATGCAGTCGGTTCGCAGTAGTTTTGCGATCAAATCGGATAAGAGTTTGATGCCCGAACCACATCTGCCGATTCGCTTCGACTAGGCAGCAAGTTGAAGATACCGCAAACTGAATCTGTTTGGGATTTATCCGCGCCCACCGCGTTTCGAAGCCGTAGATTGGCATCTGAAGATCGAGCATCAGGGCGAAACGGTTGCCGAAACCCGCACTGCGGTACGTGTGTTGGAAACCGCGCATCCGCCGAGCTATTATTTTCCGATGCGGGATGTCGACATGCGCCGATTCAGGCGCAGTACCAAACAATCATTTTGTGAGTGGAAAGGCCAGGCCGTGTACTGGGATTTCCAGAATACGGACGGTGGCTAGATGCAGAACGTCGTATGGAGTGATCCGAACCCGAATCAGTGCGTCCTCAAAGATCGTCTGTCGTTTTATGCCAGCCGGTTCGATAACTGCTTTGTGGCCGGTGAGCGCGTTCAGGCTCCCGCTATGGCTTAAAGGCCCATTCAAGGGTGGGCCGGGTACGCTCGGCTGGTAGCGCTGCGCCGTTGCTAGGTTTCGACGATCATAAGTTTCTGATGACGCGGAAAATACAGCGCGGCGCGAATGTTGGTTTCGCCCATTTGCTCGAATAGACGAACATAGCGACCTAGCTGTTCGCGATAGCGCTCCGCCTCAATCGCGAAGAAACCATCCAGATCGGCTCCGGCATGGTGGCCGGATTTGTAATCGATGATCCAGCGGCAGCCATCGTCGATAAACGTGCGGTCGACGATGGCATTGACCAGTTGACCGTCGAGCTGGCCGCTCAGGGCAAGTTCGCAGCCGGCATCGTCGTGTTGATTGCTTAATAACCATTGGCCGGTCGGATCGGACAATGTATCGATCAAGGATTGTTGCACCAGCAGAACTGCTTCGGGTAGCTCACTATTGGCTGTACCCAGGGCGGTAAGCAGGTGCGGGATGCGTGCAATCAAACGCTCGCGTCGACCAGGGTCGAATCGTTCGATCCCAATCTGGCCAACACGCTCAAGCAGCCGATGAAGCACACTACCGATGCGTCGTGCCTGCATGCCGGCCCAGTTGAATTCGATTTCGGTTTCATGTTCGCGCATCGGTAGCAGCGGCTGCCAGTTCAAGGCTTGGGCGTGTGAGTGATGGGGCCCGGCAATGCGACGCAGTGATTGATCCGGCATCGAAGCGCTGTTCGCACGGGCGTGTGTACACGTGCTGAGTTGTTCGATGAATGCCTGGCCGATTTGTGGCCAGAGCTCGGCTAACAGGCTGCCGGCTGCCGGCCCGGGTATTTTCTTTTCGCTGTCCAGACAAGCGCATAGTGTGAGCCTTTGTCTGGCGCGGGTCGCCGCGACGTACAGCAAACGCTGGTTTTCGAAGCGATCGCGTCGGGCCTGCTCGGAGCGAATAAATTCGACCATGGCTGAGTTTTCATGCTGATCGGAGGCTTTCAGTGGGGCGAGCAGTACGCGCTCCTGGCCCTTGGCATTGGTAAATGGCAGCCAGTTCAGCAGTTCGTTGGTGCGGCTGCGCGGTTTGCGATCAAGGCCGGGCACAATCACCCAATCCCACTCAAGGCCCTTGGCGCTATGCATGGTGAGCACTTCCAGCACGTTCGCGTCTTCGCCATCGTTTGGCGGATGACTGCCCGACTGCTCGGTTTTCAGGCGCTCATCAACGATATGCGGATCTTCCAGCCAGCCTTCGCGTTCGGCGTTTTCGATAAAGTCAAGATAATCGGCGGCATCCTCAAGATCCGACGACGGTTGTTGGAGACAATTCGGGCCATGCAGAGCATGCCAGGCCCCTTCAACCAGATCACGCACACTGCGCCGCTGCCACAGCGTACGGGCCTGCTGCAGCACATCGAATACCCGAGTGGCGCGGCTGCGGCCATCCTCGGATAGCTGCTGCAAGGCCTGGCGACTAAACGGATGCGCAGCAGCGTGGGCTGTCGCTTGATCGCCTGTGTCGACCGCATTCAGGCCGGCCAGTCGATCGAGATCGTCCAGCGTAAGTCCGGCCATCGGTGAGCGCAGCAGTGCAAGCACGGCGGTTCGATCGGCCGGGTTCATGATCGCCTGGGTTATCGCCAGCAAATCCTGCACCACCGGCCGCGCGATCAAGGGGTCGAGCTTGACTGCACGATAGCGCAGCCCGGCCGCGCGCAGCGCGGGCAGAATTTCAGCCAGATGGGAGCGTGAGCGTACGATGATCGCGGCCCGGAAGGCGTTGTCTTTTTGCCGCTCAGGCAGTTCCAGCCTGAGCATTTCGGCCAGTGCCTGCGCCTCGGATATACGATCGGGCAGGGCCATTACCTGTACCTGACCGTGATCGCCGCGCGTGGCCATCGACGGTACGTAGGCAACCGATCCCGACACGATGTCTTCCCGATCGGGGAAGATCGGCCCAATCGCCTGGTTGACCCAGTCCACAATCTGGGCCTGCGAGCGATAGTTGGCGCTCAGGTGTAACGGCGTTAGCGTAATGTCGTTCAGACCAAAGGTACGCGCGCGCATGAACAGGCCGACTTCAGCCTCACGAAAGCGGTAGATCGACTGCATCGGATCGCCAACCAGAAACAGGCTGCGGCCATCATCGGCCTGCCAGCCCTGGGTTAAGGCTTCAAGCAGACGAAACTGACTGTAGTTGGTATCCTGAAACTCATCCACCAGCAGATGCTGGATGCGCTGATCCAGATACAAACCGAGATCGGTCACGTCGCCCGAACCCTGACCGAGCCCGCGCAGCGCGGCTTCAGCGAGCGCGGCAAAATCGCTTTGACCGTATTCGGCAAACACCAACTGCAGCTCAAGCGCGGCGCGTTGCATTACGCGGATCAATGCCTGCAGCGTACGCCAGTCGTCATCGTCATAGCGCGGCTTGGGCAGTTGGCGCGTGCGGTGCAGTGATTCGGCCAGTTGTTGATCGTCTGCCAACGAGGCCAGCAGCTCCAGCATGCGATCTTTTTCCGGCGATTGGGCAACGAAACCGCTGCGAATATCCAGCGACTTGCGAAACCGGCGATCCTTTTTGAGCAACAGCAAATCAATCAAGCCACGCCAGACCGGCAGATTGTTGCACTGTTTGCCGGGCAAGGTCTGCAAACCCTCGCAGGCCAGTGCCGGGCCGGCTTTGTCGTTTTCGCGCAGCGTGCGCGCTGCGCTGCTGGCCAGATGCGCCAGCTCGTGCGCGCTGGAGTAGATTCGCGCGAGTGCCTCAGTCAACGCTCGATACGAGTGGCCTAACTGCTGTTCGATCAGTTCAACCATCAAGCCCTGCAGATCGTCGCGCTCGGGTGTGCCGGATGGGCCGACCACGCGCAGCCACTGCTCGCGCTTGGTCAGAAGCCCGACCAGTAAATCTTCAACACCGCGTTGATCCTGATTGCGCCAGCTCAGCAAACGGCTAACATCGTCCGCCAGGCTATGATCCTGACCGGAGGTTTTGTCGATTTCGGCCAGCACGGTACGCGCGGCCTGGCGGTACAACCGGCCGGCGTTATCCGACGGCGAGGGTACTGGCCCGAGGCGACTGGCCACCGGCATAGTACGGGCCAGGTACTGATTAAAGCTGTCGATGGTACGAATCTGCATGCGCTGCGGATTCTCGCGCAGGCCCCAGTCGCGTACGTTCTGTTCGGCGGCGTGCGCCTTGTTCAGGGCTGACAGCTCATGCGTTTGAGTCGTTTCAAAGGCGGGATCTAAATAGCGCAACACGCGCTGCTTCATCTCGGCTGCGGCCTTGCGCGTGAAGGTAATGGCCAGAATTTCTTCTGGCTGATCGACCACCGCAAGCAGGCCGAGATAGCGCTCGACCAGCAGGGTGGTTTTGCCCGAGCCGGCCGGTGCCTGCACGATGACCGATTGGCGCGGATCGACCGCGGCCAGGCGCGCAGCCTGATCATTTTGCTGCATAACAGTCATTCGTTCGTCTCATCCGGACTGAAAACGGCGCGCTCATGAATGCGACAAAATGCGTGCAGATGGCAATAGCGGCAGCGCTGGTCATCGCGCGGATTGACTTCGGCTTGGCCGGCTAGAAATTGCTCGGCCAAAGCCTCAAGCCGGCTGCGCCAGTCGTTTAATAACTCGAGCCACGATTCGTGCTCGCCGAGCGCATGTTTGCGGGTGAACCGGCCAATGATCCGAATGCCGGGCGTATCTGTGGTTGCATGGCTGCCATTGCCTTCGCTGGCGCTCTGGATGCCGTCGAATTCAACGTTGGCCGGCAGCAGTCTGGCAAATGCAATACCGCTCGGCGCAGCTTGCAGGCTCAGCGCATAGGCCGGTAGCTGTACATCACGCATGCGGGCCTCCGGCAGCCATTGGCCGCTGCCGGCGCTGGCGCCGGTCTTGTAGTCGATCAGCAGCGTTGGCTGATCGGCCTGGTTGCCGGTGTCCAGCCGATCGATCCTGTCGATGCTGCCATTCGTCTGAATGCCGCCCAGCGTGATTTCTACGGGCTGTTCGAGTGCCTGTACGCGAAAAGCCGGTCGTTGTTTTTCGACCTCCAGCCATTGTTGCAGTAGCTTGATCAAGCGCTGTTTCTCGAGCGCGCGACTGGCGCGGCTGATGGCCAGCCGGTAGCGGCTGAACTGCTCGCGCAAGGCCTGTTCGGCCGATTGTTCAATCTGCTGCTGTAAGTCTTCATCATCAATGCTGTGCAGGTGGCTGGCATCCTTCTGATCCCGCCAGAACGCTTCGAGTGCTTTGTGCACTAGGCTGCCGCGCGTGCCGGCATCCAGCCCGGGGCGTGGTGTCGATACGGCTTTGGCCTTGAGACGAATTTCGGCAAAGGCCCGAAACGGGCAGTCGGACTGCTTTTGAAACAGACCGGTGCCGCCGCTGTAACTACCGGGCTCGGTGACCGGTGCGCGTGATGCATCTGCCAGCGTTTCCATCTCGGCCGGGGGCGGCTCGATGTTGAGTTCGAGTTCAAGTGCTTGTTGTGCACTATCGTTGAGCATCGACGTTAAACGATCTTCATGCGGCGCTTCC
>JBCCHH010000115.1:0-5893 GCA_039028855.1 Pseudomonadota bacterium
CAGACACAACGACACAAGGTGAATGTATCGAACAAGTAGTTAAGTTACTGACTGAACGCGGTTATATCAGCTAATTGAGTTGCTGACTGTCATTTGAATAAGTGGGGGCCAGCGCGGAGCGTGAGTTCTCTCGCTGGTGAACGATAGCCCTCACCGCAATCATTGCGGCTCTGCGTGATTCTATTTCCAGATGCCGCAGGCTACCCAACCGTGGAATGTGTTGACAAACTGCTCCGCTCAGTCGTCGCGGATTCGTCATTCATCCGCTACTCAGCCGCACGATGTCGCTATCGGAACCGAATACGACATAGCTGCGTCCTGATAAGTTGTTGCCGTTGGGGTCGGCGCCATCCGCGCCAATAATCAGATCGTCAATACCGTCATGGTTGATATCGCCGGCAGCACTGATCGATCGACTCAAACCATCGCCCTGTGCCTCACCATCAATTACTAAACCATTCAATCCGTTTATATTACTGAGATTCAGTGGATGAGCAAAACTGTTGTTTGAGCCAAACAGGATATAAGCGCGACCCATAGCGGTTTTACCGTTTATGTCGGCTAAATACGCACCAATCATCAGATCGTCGATACCATCATCATTGACGTCCCCAGCTACACTGATAGATCGACCCGAGTTGTCACCGGCCGCGCCGTTTATGATGATGCCATTAGACCAATCCAAATCCCCGATGCTGAACGGGTTGGGGAATCCGTTGCGGGATCCAAACACAACATAGCTGCGTCCTGAAAAATTAACGCCATTGGAATCAGCGCCAGACGCACCGATGAACAGATCATCAATACCATCAGCATTGATATCGCTAGCAGCGCTAACCGAAATACCCGAATAATCACGCACAGCCTCGCCATTCAGCACAAAACCGTTCGTGCCATCCAGGTCGGAAAGGTTGATTTCGGCCGGAAACTGTGCGTCGGCTGGTTGGGCCATAGCAAGCGCCAGTTGCATGGCTGATATCAATGCTGTCCTACAAGGGCGGATTTCAACCTGCTCGCTGGCTGTTGCCATGTTGTTCTCCGATTGCTGCAGACTCCAATGTGCCTGTCCTGTTTCTGACAAAGGCACATCACGGAATGCTGATCACAATCTAGAATCTACGGTGACAATCCACATCCTCATAAATGATGATTTTTCGATGCCGCGTATTACCGGCACTCACGCTTTTTTCAAGCTCGCGTCGCTGAATACAGTGCGTAAATCGTTGCTGCTGGTTCTTTCGATGCGTATCAGCACTATACAGAAACGCAACAGCGGCTGAATCTTCTCAGCTACTGCGTTAACTCCGGCGGCGTAAACTGATCTACGCGCACGATACGGTTGGCCGGCACACCCGCTTTGTCCGCCGCACGCTGGATCAATTCGGGATCGGCTGCCTGATACAGGCAATAGGTCTTGCGTTTGTTCGCGCTGAGGAATGAATACAGCCATTTCACGCCTTCGCTGGCGTTGACCGACTGAATATCCAGCGCATCCTGCTCGCTCAATTCGAGTTGCTGTGCAAAATCACGTTCAATCAGATATAGCGGCATTTTAGATCTCCTGCATGAACTGCTTTGAATAGTTACCCCCTTGAATCAATTCATCATACGACCAGTCGTTGGGCGCGCGCATGCGCGACCGCAGCCGTCCGGTTCGTGGTTTCGGTTTTAGCCAGAATATTTCGAACATGCGTTGCGACGGTCGACATCGACAAATAAAGCCGGTCGGCAATCTGGCGATTGCTGAGGCCGTCGGCAATCAGGCGCAGCACTTCTATTTCACGGCCGGTCAATGCCTCACCGACAGAACCTACGACACCTATTGCATGACCCGCCATCAAAGCGTCAGCCCGAGTCTTGAGCGGACGTAGACCTCTCTTTTCCGCATCGCTGGACAGGTCTTTGAGCAGGATTGAAGCCTGTCTGGCCGATTTGGCCCCGCTCTGCATGATCAGCACTTCAGCCCGGTCACAGCGAACGTGCAGTTGAAATGGCAGGCTGCAAATGCGCTCCGACATTCTGGCCGCAGACTCGAAATAGGCTTCTGCATCATCCCAATGGCCACAAAGTCCGTTCAGTCTGCCTAACAGACGGTCCACCGGCCCCAGACAAAGCACAGCCGCACTGAGCACTATATTGCGACCTCGAAATGGCATCAGTTGCTCGATTAAGGCATCGGCAACCGAACTGTCACGAACCATCGCACATACATCAGTCAGAAACGCAAGACTGGTTAACCACAACTCATCACGCGGCAGTCTTCTGAAGCCGCCGCCAACGATTTCGGACAGTATCGCTCCCGCCGCTTCCAAATCACCCAGTTCGGCATGAATCAGGGCCAGACCCGGACGCCAAAATGAACCCGCGTCGTTTCCATCCAGCAGGGTCATAAGCAATGGCTTGATTTCTTCCAGTCGTCCCAGCTCTCTATATAAGGCAAACATCTGCATCGCATACAAACCATCAGCGTCGGAGCCCGGTATGCGAGAGCCCTTTTTCAAAGCACGTTGAGCCATCGCCGACACGCGATCCAATTGCCCTGTAAGCAACGCACGCATCGTGCAGACAAATTCGACTTGATAGGCGTGATGAGGTTGACGCAATTGAACGATCAGTTGCCGATAGGCCTCGAAATTACGATCAAACTCACCCATTTCACCAATTTCGAGTAACTCAGCACGTAGCGTGGCGCGCGATTCGGCCACCAGGTCCATATCATCCAGTTCGATTGCAAGCTGAAGTTGTTCACGGTTATAACTCAAGCGTTGCTCATGAAAATCACGGTGTCTGCGAAGCGCAACCCAGCAATCATGCAACGCCCTGCACAGATTCAGTTTGTCGTCCAGTGTGCGGGCGATTTCGATACTTTCCGCTACCAGCATCGGGATCTCATCTTCATTTTCGGTAAAGCTGAGCGCTTGAGCGCGCGCACTCAACAATCGTGCACGCAAGCCCGGATCCTCTTCGCCCAACATGATGATCGCCCGGCTGAGCAGCTCGGCCGATTCATGTCCCGGCAAACCCGGGCCAAAGCGGGCACGCTCGCCAGCCAGCGCGGCTTCGGCAAATAAGCGATTTAAACCGAGCGTTTCGGCCTCAATCGCGGCTGATCTCGCACTATCCATCGCGGCATACACATCACCCCCACAGCGCTGCGATTCACTCAACTGCAAACGCAAGCGACACGACTGCTCGCTGATAGTTACAGCGTTCATCTCAAGGCAATCGATCGCCAGACTGAAATATCTTGCCGCATCTTCATGCGCCTGGATACCGGCCGCATGCTCGGCAGCCTGTTGTGCATAGGTCACTACTTTGTCGCTGCCCGCGATCATCTGCGCCTGAAAGTAATGATGGGCGAGACGACCCAAATCGTCCGGCGTGACAACACGCCCGGCCGATTCAATCACATCGGCCGCACTCGCATGCAGCCGGATGCGCTGGGTAAGCGGGGTTTCGTCATATACCGTTTCCCGAATCAGCGCATGAGAGAAATGAAACAGGCCGGGCTGTGTTGGATCCGCTTCAATGATTCTGGCCATTAGGGCTTCGTCGAGTAGCATGTCCAGTTGATCTGAATCATATTGCCGGCAAATGTCGACCAATTCTGCGAGCACGAAATCACGCCCAAGCACAGCCGCATGCCGGATCAATTCATTGCAGCACGGTGTTAATCGATCGAGGCGCTGGCCGATCGCCTCTCTGACACCTTCCGGCACCAGGACACTGTGCGGCAGGCTTGCACCGTCGGCCAGGTAACCACAGTCCATCAGATAACGGATCACTTCGCCTGCATAAAACGGATTGCCTTCAGTCTGATCATACAATGCAGCAATCAAGGAGTCAGGCAAATGATGGCCAGACAAGGATTTGGCCAGATCAGCGATTTCCGCTTGACTGAGACCCGCCAGCCGGACACGCTGATACCCACTATGGCCAACCAGTCGCCTGAGCGCCTCAGATAACGGATGCTTGCGCGACAGTTCGACATCGCGATATGTACCAATAAGCAAAATCCCGGCCGATTCCAATTCTGCAGCAACAAATTCGAGAATATTCAGCGATGGCGTATCGGCCAGATGCAGATTATCGAGAACCAGCAGTAAAGGTTGTTGTTTAGCACACCCGGCTAAAAATCGAAAAACGGCGTCATAAATTGGAAAGCGGCTTTCCAGTGCAGTCAATTCACTCATTTTGTGATCTGCGAGGCCGGGATCGGGTGCCAGCTCCGGCACGATCGTTGCGAGCAGGGTTTGATCTTCGCCACTCAACGCCCCCATCGATTGGCTCTGCTCGCTGATCAAAGCGCGCAATATCTGACTCCAAGGCCAGTAAGGCGGCATTCCGGCCTGCTCACGACACAGACCCCAAACCGCAAGAATCCCTCGGTCATACGCTATTTTGCTAAACCTTCTGGCCGTTTGGGTTTTACCGATGCCTGGCTGACCGGCCAGCATCATTAACCCACCCTGTCCGTCGAGTAAACGTTCGGACGCTTCGACGAATACATCCAATTCGCGACTGCGACCTATAAAGGGCAGTGTTTCATGAGTCCGCAGGATGGCCTTGTGGCTGCTGTGCTGCAAACGCGTACTCCAGCAGATTGATATGTTGATTAGCCTAACACCGGGTGTGGACAGGAGAAAATCATCATATTTGATGATTACAGTCGGTTTACGTGATGATTAGGCTGATGCTATCAAGCAAAGCGATAATTTCATACGCATTTGTCAACGGAAGTATTTGATGAACACGATTGAATTGATCAAGCTGGACGGCCGGAAAATATCACTCGAGCGACTTCGATTGAAGGCGTCCATTCAAGCGCCTTTAATTTTTTCGGACTCAGCGGAATACGATGAGGCTCGATCTGTCTGGAACGCAATGATCGATCGCAGGCCCGGGGTAATCATTCAAGCAAACTCAGAACAGGAGGTAGTCCGTGCCGTGCGGTTCGCAGCCGAACATGAAATTCTGCTCGCACTACGCAGCGGCGGCCACAGTATTGCCGGCAAATCATCGTGCAATGATGGGATGTTGATCGACCTCCGAAACATAAATCATGTGGAAGTCAATGTCGAACAGCAAACCGCAAAAATCGGCCCGGGTGCGACCCTCGCAGATATTGATGCGGCCACGCAACAACACGGTCTGCTGGTGCCAACCGGTATAAATTCGACCACCGGTATTGCCGGGCTTACGCTTGGCGGTGGTTTCGGATGGGCCTCAGGCAGATTCGGATTGACCATCGACAACCTCATTGCCGTGCAGCTAGTGAGCGCGAGTGGCGAACGGGTAACCGCCAGCGTTGACGAAAACCCGGATCTGTTCTGGGCCTTGCGCGGTGGTGGCGGTAATTTCGGCGTAGTGACCGAATTCGAATTCCGCCTGCATCAACTCGATCCCGAAATCTACACAGGCCTGATAGTCTTCCCGCTCGAGCAGGCCCAGCATGTATTAGCCACTCGATCAAAGCTCATGGCCAATGCGCCAGACGATGTATCCTGCTGGGCCGTACTGCGCAAGGCTGCGCCGCTTCCATTCATTGCTGAAGACTGGCATGGCCAATCCGTAATCATCCTTGCGGCCTGTTTCCTCGGCCCAGTCGAAGCGGGTAAAGCTGCAATCCAGAAATTGGCAGGCATCGGCTCACCGATAGGCCAAATGTTGAGCCCCATGTCGTTCACTGACTGGCAGGCCATCTTCGACCCATTCGCCGAGCCCGGCATGCGAAATTACTGGAAGAGCCAAGACTTAGCTGAGCTCGAAGAAAATGCCGCTGAACTTCTTGTTCACGCTGCATTTTCTTCGAGCTCAGCTAAGTCTTGGCTCTTCCAGTAATTTCGCATGCCGGGCTCGGCGAATGGGTCGAAGATGGCCTGCCAGTCAGTGA
>JBCCHH010000116.1:0-5848 GCA_039028855.1 Pseudomonadota bacterium
CGTTTTGGAAGAGCTCCTGATCAATACGATCTCCTACGGCTACGACGACGACCGAGAGCACGAGATCGAAATTCGTCTCTCGCTCCAGCCTGGATAACTCGGTACCTGATTGAGGCGGTTGATGACTTCAATCAGCGCGCGGTTTAAGTCGGCGCCGACATCAAATTCGAGGTTGATCGAGCCCGAGCCCTGACCGGCCGTAGAAGTCATGCGCTGCAGGCCGGGCACGTCGCGTAGCTGATCTTCCTGCGGTTCGAGGATTTCGGATTCGACCTCGGCCGGTGCCGCGGCGCGCCAGCCGGTTGAAATGGAAATCGTCGGCCGATCAATATTCGGCGTCATCTGCACCGGCAGTCGCACCAGGCTGATCAAGCCGAAGATAATCAGCAAAATACAGCCAACGGCCACGGCGACGGGGTTGCTTAGTCCTAATCGTGTCAGTGGCATTGAAAAATCCTGTTAGTAGCTAATCAAGCTTGACGCATATACGGATCTAATTCGCATGCGGAAAGTCATGATTCGACGGGCCAGTCGGTTGCGAATGCGATTATTCATAAATTCTGGATCACAGACGAATGAAAGCAGTAATTGTGGTTTGAGGCTTGGAACCTATGGATGGTTCCGTCAATCTGATCATCGGTACAAACCCCAGCTTGCAATCCATTGCCGGCCGTTTTGCGGTATTGTAGAAAGTCTGTGCTTCGGGGTAGAAGCGCCAGACGAGTTCGGAAGGGGCCGCTGCGGTTTCAGGCGGTTGGTCAGTTAGTGCATGAAACGAAGTGGAAAAGCGGTTCGAACCGTTTGCCAGGGATGCCAGCCAAGCTGCAGCAATAGCAGACGCTGGCAAACCATCGCCCAAACGTACAGGGATGTGAATGAACGAAGTATTTGACTACGTGATTGTCGGTGCCGGCTCTGCCGGTTGTGTCCTCGCGAACCGCCTCAGCGCTGATCCAAATTGTCGTGTACTGCTGCTCGAAGCCGGACCGCGCGACTGGAATCCGTTTATTCATATGCCGGCCGGTCTGGCGCGATTGGTCAGCTTCAAATCCATCAACTGGGGCTATGAAACCGAACCCGAACCTCATTTGAACAACCGCCGCTTGTACTGGCCGCGCGGTAAGGTGCTGGGCGGCTCAAGTTCGATTAATGCGATGTGCTACATCCGTGGCCATGCAAGCGACTACGATGATTGGTGCGATCTGGGCAATCCCGGCTGGGGCTTCGAAGATGTCTTGCCCTATTTCATGCGCGCTGAAGATCAGGAGCGCGGCGCTTCCGAGAGGCATGGTGTCGGCGGACCGTTGGGTGTATCCGATCTGCAGCACGTCAATGATTTAAGCAAGGTGTTTATTCAGGCTGCCGAACAGGCCGAGCTGTATCGCAACGTAAATTTCAACGGTCCCGTGCAGCGCGGCTTCGGCTTGTATCAGGTCACCCAGCGGCATGGTCGTCGATGCAGTACTGCGCGTGGCTATCTACGGCCCGTGCGCTCGCGCAAGAACCTGACCGTACGCACGGGTGCGTTGACGCAGCAGCTGATCCTGTCCGGTCAGCACGTAACGGGTGTGCGCTATCGCCGTCGTGGCATCAATCGCAGCGTCACGGCCGAGCGCGAAGTACTGCTGTGTGGCGGATCGATCAACTCACCCCATGTACTGATGCTCTCAGGAATCGGCCCGGCCGGCCTGCTCGAGCAGGCCGGCGTACGCGTACAACATGAGTTGAGCCAGGTTGGTCGCAACCTGCAAGATCATTTGGATGTGATCACGCTGACGCGCTGCTCGCAGCCGGTCACTTACGACCATCTGAACGAGATTAAAGTCGGCTTGCAGTATTTACTCAAGCACGAAGGCATCGGTACCTCGAATATTGCCGAAGCCGGTGGTTTTCTGGCCAGCCAGCGTACCCAGCGCGATCGGCCGGACATCCAATTCCACTTTGTCCCGGCGCTGCTCGATGATCACGGCCGTAATCGTCTGCCCGGCGATGGGTACAGCATTCATGCCTGTAATTTACGACCGCACAGCCGCGGTCATTTGGCCTTGCGTTCGGCCGACCCAAAACAGCCAATTGCGATTCACGCTAACTATTTGTCTGAACCTGAAGATGTCGAGATGATGCTCGAATGCGTGCAGCACACGCGCGAAATTCTGTCCCAGCCTGCGTTCAAGCCGTTTCGTGGCCATGAAATCAGCCCTGGTGGTGAAGTGCAGGGCCGTGCCGGCCTGCTCGACTTTATTCGCGACAAAGCTGAATCCATCTATCACCCGGTCGGTACCTGTCGCATGGGTACCGATGACGAAGCCGTGGTCGATACCGAGTTGCGCGTCCGCGGTCTCGAGGGTTTACGTGTGATTGATGCCTCCATCATGCCGACGTTGATCGGCGGCAATACCAATGCACCGACAATTATGATTGCAGAGAAAGTTGCCGCAAAAATGCTCGGAGAAGAACCGCTGGTGGCCGCAGTCGAGAGCGTTTCTCGAGCCGCTTGATTGCGCTGTCAGGACTTGATTCAGTTGTGAATTGAACGTCCGTCGCCTAAACCAGCCTTATATCGATGACAAGCCGTTGCAGTTTGAAGCCAGCAAAATAAGCATCCGATCCGGCCGGCAGCCGCTGGTTGTAAAAATCGGCTCATCTCTGCTGGTTAAAGACAATCTAGCGCGCATTGAATGGATGCATCAGCTCGCGGTGGCATTACGCCATCGCCCCGGACCGGTGCTGCTGGTTTCGTCCGGCGCAATTGCACTCGGTCGAGCCGCACTCGGGCTTGAAAAACGGCCACAGACGCTGGCCGAGGCACAGGCCGCAGCCGCGGTTGGGCAGATTCGTTTGGCGCAATTGTGGAGCGAGGTCTGGGCCAAACAACAGCGTGCCACGGCGCAGGTATTGCTGACGCTCGGCGATTTGGAAGATCGCGGTCGCTATCTGAATGCGCGCAACACTATCAAGACGTTGCTTAAACAAAACATCATCCCAATCGTGAACGAGAATGATACGGTTGCGACCGGTGAAATTCGCTTTGGCGATAATGATCGACTGGCTGCGCGCGTGGCGCAGTTAACGCGCGCAGAACTGCTTGTCCTGCTAAGCGATGTGGATGGTTTGTTTGACGCCAATCCTGAAACCTCGGGCGATGCCCGATTACTGACCGAGGTGCCGGTGATCGATGCATCCGTCGAAGCGCTGGCCGACGATACCCAGTCCACCGCGTTCGGTACGGGCGGCATGCGCAGCAAACTGGCCGCGGCGCGAATTGCTACGGCGGCCGGTTGCCCGGTGCTGCTGACCAACGGCAGTGCCGATGCCGAGCCCTTCGCGCGCTATTTTGCAAGCGCGAAGGGCACGCGTTTTGCTGCCGCTGAAAAACCGTTGATACTGCGCAAACAGTGGCTGCGCGGGCTGCAAAAACAGGCCGGTATTCTGCACCTGGATGCCGGAGCCTGTGCCGCATTAGGGCGCGGCAGCAGCCTGCTGGCCGCGGGTTTACATCACGTCGAAGGAGAGTTCGAGCGCGGCGCGCTGGTTGGCCTGCACAGCGCAGACGGCGCAATCGGGCAAGGTTTGTGTGGTTATGCCTCGGATGAAGCACGCAAGCTCATTGGCCTGAAATCGGATCAGTACCAAGTTGCGCTTGGCTACGGTGGACGCGGCGCGATCGTGCACCGCGATGATCTGGTATTGTTTGATTAATGAGCGCCAATTGCGATCAAATAACCCCTGATCACACCATACAACAACTCGGTGCACGGGCGCGGGGTGCGTCGGCCGCGCTGGCATATGTTACAACCAGGCAGAAGAATCAGGCGCTGCAAGCCGCAGCAGAGCAGATCCGCGCGCAGGCAGCGACGATTCTGATCGCAAACCAAACGGACCTGGAACAGGCCGACCAGAAAGGCATCGCTGGCGCGATGCGCGATCGTTTGATACTGAACGATACTCGTGTCGAAGGTATTGCTGCTGCGGTCGAACAAGTGGCTGAGTTGCCTGATCCGGTCGGGCGTGCACTGGCTGACTGGGATCGGCCGAACGGTTTGAACATCCGTCGTGTGGCCGTCCCGATCGGCGTCATCGGCGTAATTTACGAAAGCCGCCCAAACGTAACCGCCGATGCGGCGGCTCTGTGTTTGAAAGCCGGCAACAGTGTGATTCTGCGCGGCGGCTCGGAGGCCGTGCACAGTAATCGCGCCATTTTTGCTGCGCTGAATCAGGGCCTGATTCAGGCCGGCCTCGACGCATACTGCGTGCAGATGATGCCCGATCAGGATCGGGCACTGGTCGGTGCGATGCTGCGCGCACATGAGCATATTGACATCATCGTGCCGCGCGGCGGCCGCTCGCTGGTCGAGCGCGTGCAGCGCGATGCGCGCGTGCCGGTATTTGCCCATCTGGACGGCAATAATCATCTGTTTATCGATGCCGCCGCCGATGGTGAAAAGGCCGTGCAGCTTGTCGTTTATTCGAAGATGCGCCGACCCGGTATCTGTGGTGCGGTCGAAACTGTGCTTGTCGATATCAGGCGCGCGGATCTGACCGCAAAGCTGGTGGATGCACTTTCCGGCAAAGGATGCGAAGTGCGCGGTGATATGCATATGCAACAGCAGGACGCGCGAATCCAGCCGGCAACCGAAGCCGACTGGTCGACTGAGTATCTCGACGCGATTGTCGCGTTTAAGTCGGTCGATGGCATCGACGATGCTATCGAGCATATCGTGCGTTACGGTTCAGGCCATACCGATGGTATTGTGACCGAAGACCCGGCTGCCGCCGAAACCTTCTTGAAGCGTGTCGACAGCGCGATCGTGCTGCACAACGCATCGACCCAGTTTGCCGATGGCGGTGAGTTCGGCTTCGGCGCTGAAATCGGCATTGCCACCGGCCGCCTGCATGCACGTGGCCCGGTCGGGCTGGAGCAACTGACCACCTTTAAATATCAGGTGCGCGGCAGCGGTCAGCTACGACCGTAAAGCGAAGCGAATATGAGCAAAAAACAGCCTCCCATCAAACCCGCGACCCAATGCGTACACGCAGGGTATGAGCGTGGCTCAGCCACGCTGGGTGTCAATACACCGATTGTGACCTCGACCGCATTCGACTACTCGCGCGATGACCAGGTGCGCTATCCGCGCTATTTGAATACGCCGAATCACCGCGTGGTAGCCGCGCGCATCGCCGCACTCGAAGCGACCGAATCGGCGTTCGTCACGGCATCCGGTTTGGGCGCGATCAGCGCAATTTTCTTCGGCCTCATGCAGCCTGGTGATCATGCCGTGCTGCTGGACGGTTTGTATGGCGGTACTAGCGACTTGTGCGACGGTCTGCTGAAGCCCTACGGCCTGACGTTTTCGATCTGGAACGGTAAGCCCGAAACGCTGGCCGGATGCCTGCGAGCCGAAACCAAACTGGCCCTGGTCGAATCACCGACCAATCCGCTGCTGAATGTGATCGACCTCCAGGCCACCTCCGATATTCTCAAGCAGAATGGTGTGATCAGCGTGATCGACAACACCTTCGCCACGCCGATCTTGCAGCAGCCTGTGGCGTTGGGCTTCGATCTCGTGATGCACTCGGGCACCAAATATCTTGCCGGTCATTCGGATTTGCTGTGTGGCGCGGTCGCCGGTTCGGCCACGCTGATCGAGCTGATTCGTCCACACGCCATCCGCCTCGGTTCGAGCCTGAACGGTCAGGATCTGGCGCTGCTCGAGCGTTCGCTGAAGACCCTAAGCCTGCGGGTCGAGCGACAATCGGCCAATGCAAAAACACTGGCTGAATGGCTGCAACAGCAGCCCGGTATTGAAACCGTATTTTATCCGGGCCTCGCCGATCACCCCGGCCATTC
>JBCCHH010000117.1:0-5680 GCA_039028855.1 Pseudomonadota bacterium
ACGAAGCGCTGCACTACGTCGAGAGCGTGCGCACTTTTTATGAAATCCTGGTCTGGATGGAGGGGCGTGAGCACCCCTTGATCGTTGCACAGGATTCAGCCTAACGGCCGCGCAAAAATAGCTGATCGAGCTGACTCATATCAAGCTGCACCCAGGTCGGACGACCGTGATTACATTGATCGCTTCGCTCGGTGCGTTCCATATCGCGCAACAAGGCGTTCATTTCACTGATCTCCAGCTTGCGGTTGGCGCGCACCGAGCCGTGGCAGGCCGCGGTGGACAATAATTCGTCAATGGCTGATTCAATGCGGCGGCTATCGCCGAGTTCGATCAGATCCGACAATACATCGCGCACCAGGCCGGCGACATCAGCACGAGCCAGCAAGGTCGGCACGGCGCGGATCAGAATGCTTTGCGGGCCGGCCGGGTTGAGATCGAAGCCGAGCCGGTTCAGGTCGTGCTGATGGCTTTCCAGCGCCTGCACTTCGGCCGTGGATGCGGCCAGCGTTTCGGGGACTAATAATGGTTGCGAGCGGATGCGGTCTTCCTGCCAGGCCTGTTTCATGCGTTCATACACAATGCGCTCATGCGCGGCGTGCATATCGACAATGACCAGGCCGTGCGCGTTCTGCGCCAGCACGAATACGCCGTGTACCTGGGCCAGGGCAAATCCCAGCGGCGGGATGCCCTGACTGCTTTCCACACCGGCCGTTGATGCAATGCCGCTGAGCGCATCGGGCTGTGCGGCCAACTCGGCATAGCGCGTGATGGCCTCACGCACCGGCAGATTCAAACCGCCCTGCTGCGAGCCGAGGGCGCCCAGCGAAGCTAAGTTCGCGTAATTGGAAGTGGCATAATTGGCGGTCGCTCCTGCAGTAGGCATGCCCGGCTCCTGGGTGGATGATTCGGTCGGCAGGTCGCGCCCCGATTCACCGCCCGGCCGCGTTTCTGAAAGCGCACGATGAATCATCGAGAACAGAAAATCGTGCACCAGCCGACCATCGCGAAAACGCACTTCGGTTTTTTGCGGATGTACATTAACGTCGACACGCGCCGGGTCCATTGTCAGCATCAGCACATAGGCTGGATGACGGCCCGAATACAACACGTCGGAATACGCCTGTCGAATCGCGTGAGTCACAAGCCGGTCGCGCACGAGCCGGCCATTGACGAAGAAAAACTGCAGATTGGCCTGACTGCGCGAAAAACTGGGGCGCGCGATCCAGCCCGTCAAATGCAGATCCTGATGCTCGGTATCGACCGACAGTGCCGCATCGATAAAGTCCGAACCGCACACGGTTTCGACCCGGCGCACGCGCGCGGCCTCATCCACGGCAGCGGGTAATCTGCGCAGCGCGCGCCCGTTGTGACTCAGTTCAAAGGTAATATCGGGCCGCGCCAACGCCATACGGCGCAGCAGTTCGTCGATATGGCCGAACTCGGTGCGTTCAGTTTTGAGAAACTTGCGCCGGGCCGGTGTATTGAAAAACAGATCGCGCACTTCGATCATCGTGCCCGGCGGCATGGCGACCGGTTCCGGTGGCTGCAGCTCACCACCTTCGCTGATCAGCCGAATGCCGGTATCGCCATCGGCACTGCGGGTTGAAAGGGTTACGCGTGCAACGGAGGCAATGCTGGCCAGCGCCTCGCCGCGAAAACCCATGGTGGCGACCGATTCCAGATCGTCGAGGCTGGCAATTTTGCTGGTGGCATGCGGGCTCAGCGCTAACGGCAACTCATCGGGCGCAATGCCGCAGCCGTCGTCAATAACCCGGATACGACGCTCGCCGCCGCCATCGACTTCAACCTGAATGCGCGTAGCGCCTGCATCGAGACTGTTTTCGATCAGTTCCTTGACCACCGAAGCCGGTCGCTCGACCACCTCGCCGGCCGCGATTTGATTGACCAGATGCGTCGGTAACTTACGAATCGGCATCGCTATACAGAATCCGGCGTATCGGGCAGACGCAAACGCTCGACAATCTGGCCACCGATCAGATGCATCTGGATGATTTCTTCGAGATCATCCTCATCCAGATAGGTGTACCAGACGCCTTCGGGATACACGACCAGCGTCGGCCCCAGTTCACAGCGATCCAGACAGCCCGCAATATTAACGCGCGCGCCACCGGCACCCGCTAGATTTAGCGCCTTGATGCGCTTTTTCGCCCAGTCGCGCAATTCGACCGAACCGCACTGCGCGCACCACGGCCGATCGGCGTCTTCATCGCGCTGATTGGTGCAGAAAAACAGATGATGCTGGTAAAACGTCATCTGCTCAATCGAAGCTGTAGACGAGATTGACCGTGCTCAGGTAATCGGTCTTGTCACGGCCGGCTTCGACATCGGTATTGTGGCGAACCGATACACCGGTTTTCAGCGACATAGCACTATTGATCGCCACTTCCAGAGATAAAGCATTTTCCAGGAAAGTGTTGGATGAACCTGATTCAACTAGGAAAAGATTGCTTAACGATGCCGTTTCAGAAATCTGCCAGGCATAATCCAGGCTGGCGCGTCCGATTAGTTCGGTTTCGCTATCGCCACTTTCACGCAGCTCGCTGTGACGCACACCCGGGCCGATTTCTCCGGTCAACTTGTGCGTTTCGCTGTCAATGATCTTGTAGCCATAACCCAGCGCAAACGAAGCCTGATAGTCAAACGATGAAAAACGGTCGCGATCATACCGTGCTGCGCCCAGAATATAGCTACGCTCATTCAGGCTGTAATTGGTTTCATTCGAAGCCAGAAAGCGGCTGGCGTTGAGTTCGTTTTCGTTTTCTGAGCGCAAATAGCTTACATTGGTTTGATTGATCCAGCGGTCCTTACTGTAGATCAGCTCAATCGCCGCATTGACGGTTTCGGTATCGCTGTTGCCGCGCGCAAATACGAGCCCTAACTCGCCTGAACCGGTCCATTCCGCCCTTGCTGAAAGAGGTGACAATATCACCACACAGGCCGCCGCAAGTACATACTTCTTCATCGAAAAATACACTCCTGTTCGGCCCAACCACCATTGCAGTCAAGCCAATAAATTGGTTGGTTTTCAAGCGCAGTATGATACCAAATCAGGCTCGACCAACCGAGCCATCGGCCGGCTTTATCGTACAATTATCAATTGCTGGAATAACGAAAATATCTATGAACAATACTCTGGATCATGTAATCACTCAGCTTGACCAGGCTCTGCGCGTAGCCCTGGCACCGGCACCGCCGGGTGAGCGCGTCTCACCGGCGAAAAACCTGCCCGAAGCCAAGCTCGATGCAGAGCAAAAACGCGATGTGGCCGGTCTGATGCGCATCAATCATACCGGCGAAGTCTGCGCTCAGGCACTGTATGCCGGCCAGGCGGCGACGGCCAAAAGTGAAAAAGTACGTAAGGAAATGCAACATGCGGCGCGCGAAGAAGAAGATCATCTGCACTGGTGCGCCGAACGACTGGACCAACTCAACAGCCGCCCAAGCAGGCTGAACCCACTGTGGTATGCCGGCTCCTTTACGATCGGTGCCGTTGCAGGACTGGCCGGCGATCGCTGGAGCCTGGGCTTCGTCGAAGCAACCGAGCGCCAGGTCGAGGCGCATCTCGACGAGCATCTCAACCGTCTGCCCGAAGACGATGCCAAATCCCGCGCGATTGTCGCGCAGATGAAAATCGATGAGGCTGAGCACGCCGAACTGGCCCGCCAATCCGGTGCGGCCACCCTGCCTCGAGCTGTGCAAAAAGCCATGGCGTTGACCGCGAATGTGATGAAATCGCTGGCTTATCGTATTTAGCGCTATCGATCCAGGCCAGATTGAAGCTGAGGCAACACTTCGCCGGGAACCGAATAGCCGGTCCCGGCGAATCGTTTTATTCTTGTCTATGAAAAATCGGTCAGCCCTGAAGTTGGTTCCTCATCGCACGCAATTGGCTATAGACCTCGCTGAGCTCAGACCTTGGATTCGATTCATACAGATCGATACCCGTGTTAACCGCTTGCAGCGCCTGCTCGACATTACCGCCTGCGCCCAGCAATGACGCCTGGATCAGGAAAGCCACGGGCGACTCCGGATAATGCTCGATATAGCGCTCGGTAATCTGCAAAGCCGATTTCAGATCCTGCTGAGACATGGCCACCTGCACCGCCTGCTGAAATTGCGAATCGCTCCAGCGCACTGACGCGCCGATGCGCCTGGACAGCATGTCCAGATGGGCGGTTACGACCGATGCACCGCCTTGTGCAATGGTCGATGGATTCAACGACCAGTGCTGTTCGAACAATGCGGCCAAAGCATGATATTGGCCCAGCAGGCGTGTGGTCATATGGGTCTGCTGCGGCGCATGCTGAAACTCCCAGGTTATGGAATCATGCGAGTCGTTTTGAGCCAGCGTTGCAAATGTATTGATCTGGGTTTCAAGATTGAGCTCGTTCCCCCAGGTCAGATAATAGAAGGCTTCACGCGGGGAATCGTCTTGCCAGCCGCTGTGCAAAGATGCCCGTAAGCGTTCGATCACCGCAGGCCCGATCGCATCGTCTAGAAAAGGGCTTTGAGTGAGGTAGGCTTGAAAAAGCTCAGGCTGACGCGCCATCACATGCGTGACGAACACCCCACCGTATGAGTGTCCAGACAGAATCCGATAATCGGCCATGCGATAGTTAGACTCAACGAACGGGATCAACTCTCTTTCGACATAAGCCATAAACTGATCTGCATCGCCGGAGATCGGTGCACTGAGCTCGGGATTTTCCGGCAAATAGTCCCGCGACCGAGTCGCACCGGCATCCAGCCCCACGACAATCAACTCCGGCATCAAGCCATTCGCGGCCAGAAAATCCACAACCGCGACGGTGTAATTCAGATTGGATTGCGCATCAAGCAAATATAAAGCCGGATAACTGGATTCAGACGACGCCGAATACGAAGCCGGCACACGAACGCTGATGGTTCGGGTCTGTTCGGGATACTTTGACTCGATGGCATGTGCGAACGTCTGCGACTCAGCTTGAACCAACGCGCTCAGCAATACTGAGCAAATAAGAGTACATACTGCCCTGGTTAAAAAATGCATAGCAAGTTCCTTGAATAAAGCCCATAAACGAATGCCAGCCGACTGTCAGGACTCATGCTCGCGCAGTGAAAACACTTCTTCGACCGGCACCTCGAAATAACGGGCAATTTTGAGCGCGATGATGGTTGAAGGCACGAAGCGCCCGACTTCAATCGTGCTGATGGTTTTTCTGGACACGCCAATCCGTTCAGCCAGTTCAGCCTGGCTCAAACGGTGCTCTGCGCGAAATACACGAATCCGGTTATTGAGTTCGCCGCTCACTCAGGCCCACCTTGCCAGTCGCTATCTGAACCGGTACGAGTGAAAACAAAAAACGCGATGCTGAAAATGCTGAGCATCAGCGCCAATACGGCTTCGATGATCAATTCCACAGGCAGCACAGGCAATCGCTTCAGCACCAAGTTGTCTAACGTCTGAAGCACGATCAGCAATACAAAACTGATCATCCAAGACTTGGCCATGGCACGTTGGAAACCGATTTGCAAAAAACCGTCTTCGGCCAGATATTCACGTCGTTGCGCACGATTCATTCCGCGGAATTTCCAGGCAATCACCAACGCCGTAAGCAGGAGAATGCTCACGGCTAAAACCTTCATCACAATATTGATGTAACCGGCAACCGCATCGCTG
>JBCCHH010000118.1:0-5630 GCA_039028855.1 Pseudomonadota bacterium
CAGTAGTCCGGTCGATTGGTGCCTGATGCCCTGCACTGCCGATGCGTTTCAATCGTGTAATCGGCATAGTTGACGACGACCAGGTCCAATAGACCGTCGTTGTTTAAATCAGCGAAAGAACCGCTAACGCTCCAGCGCGGATCATCCACGCCGGCCGATGCGGTGACGTCCGAGAATGTACCGTCCCCATTATTCCGCCAGAGCTGGTTCGAGCCAAAATTCATAACATATAAATCGGGATAGCCATTGCCGGAAAAATCATCCGAAGCCACCCCCATACCATAGCCGCGTGCATCAATGCCCGACTGTGCGGTGACGTCCTCGAATCGAATCTGCCAGTTGCCCCGTTCATCCTGGGTCGACACATTGCGATACAAACGATCGGACTGCGTACGGTGTTCGGGCGCGATGCCAGAGCCAATCGCACCACCCTGAACAAGATACAAATCCAGCAAACCGTCCTGATCGTAATCAAACAAGGCTACGCCGCCACCCATGATTTCGGGGAAGTAGAACGTACCGGTGCCGCCGTTGTCATAATCGAAGTCGACGCCGGACGATTCGCTCACATCGATAAACCAGTCATCGGCCTGAACGGCTGGCATGCACATCAGCAAACAACCAGGCACTACAATCGCAGCGGCACGTTTCAGAAGCAAAACGAAAGGCTTCATGCGGGTTTGCTCGATAATTCCAGATGGCATCGAAATGACGATCTCAATACAGCGAATTGGGTATTGTGAATCATATTGGATCAACGTAGCCGGCTGAATACTTTTGCACACCTCCCGAACTTCAAATACAACGCGCCGTATTGCCGTTGTCAGCAGCTCCCGCGCAGATTACGGCCATCTGTACTGGGTGCTGAAAGAGCTGCAGGCCCATGAACACATCGATCTGCACATTCTGGCTATGGCCGCTCACGGCTCGCCGAAGTTTGGCCTGACAGTCGAACAGTTTGAGCGCGATGGCTTTGAAGTGAGGCAAATGGTCGAGTGCCTGCTTGATTCGGACAGCGATGTCGGCATGGCCAAAACCATTGGCCTGGGCGTGCTCGGACTGGCCGATCGGCTCGGTCAGCTTCGGCCCGATTTGTTGTTGATCATTGCCGACCGCTACGAAATGCTGGCACCGGCCGCGACCGCGTTGGCGTTGCGCATTCCGATTGCACATATCGAAGGCGGCGAAATTTCCGAAGGTGCGATTGACGATGCGGTTCGTAACGCATTGACCAAGATGAGTCATCTGCATTTTGTCTCGACTGAACAGGCTCGGCGTCGGGTCTGTGCATTGGGCGAGCAGGCCTGGCGCGTTCATCGGGCCGGCGCACCATCGCTCGATCACCTCACCCGCAGCCATCTGCCCGACCGCTCAGCGCTGGAACGCAAACTGAATTTTGATCTGCAAACGTCGCCCTGGCTGGTATCGTTTCATCCGGTCACGCTGATCCGCAAACCGCAAGCAGAGACCGACGCGCTGTTCAATGCGCTGGACACGCTCGAAGGCCCGATGGTGTTCTGCTTCCCCAACGCCGACACCGGACATGCGGGCATTATCGAGCGAGCCACCGCCTTTGCTACAGACCGCGACCGCACGGAACTGTTCATCAACCTTGAGCCGCTGCAGTACTGGGGCCTGCTGAAGCAGGTTCGCGTCATGATCGGCAACTCGAGCAGCGGCATCATGGAATCGCCTTCACTGCAACTACCCTGCGTGAATATCGGCATACGTCAACGCGGCCGCGAGCGTGCGGCCAATATCATCGATGCTCCCGCAAATACCGCAGAAATTCTTAACGCCATTCGCAAAGCCGATTCGAGCGAGTTCCGACAACAACTGAACGGAATGAAAAATCCCTATGGCGACAGCACAGCGGCCAAAATCATTGCCCGAATCCTGTCGGAAGTTCCGTTGGACGATCGCCTGTTGATCAAGTCCGCGCTGGCACTCAAAGACGGCCCTGATGCCTGCTTCAACCATGACGGATGAGCGTATTGCCCTGGCCCGACCGTGGCTCGGCGACGAAGAACAAGCGGCGCTCAGCGCGGTGCTGCATAGCAATATATTGAGCCGCGGAAACGCTTTGCTCGCGTTTGAAAAGAACATGGCGCGGCTGGCCGGGACCGACGCCGCGGTCGGCGTTAACTCCGGCACCAGCGCGATTCAGATTGCGCTTGAAGCATTGGATATTCAGCCCGGCGACGAAGTCATCACGGTCAGTTACACCTTTATCGGCACGCTGAATGCAATTACCCGGGCTGGCGCAACCCCCGTTCTGGTGGATATCGATCCGGCCACCTTGAATATTGACCCCAAAAGACTGGCCGAAGCACTTACCGACCGAACTAGGGCGATTGTCGTTGTTCACTTATTTGGTCGACCCGCACCGATCGATGAAATTCGCCGGCTAATTCAGGGCCGGCCCATCCGAATCATTGAAGATGCCTGCGAAGCCATCGGCGCCCGTTATCGGGGCCGGCCGGCCGGCGGGCTGGCCGATGCCGGTACGTTTGGCTTCTATCCCAATAAACCCGTAGCCACGGGCGAAGGCGGCATGATTACTGCATCGGATCCGGATTTCATCACGCGCTGCCGACAATTGCGTAATCAGGGGCTCGACCCACTGACCGGGCAACGACACCCTACCCGTGCCGGACTCAGCGCCCGTTTATCCGAACTTCAGGCGGCCGTCGGTACCGTTCAACTGCAGCGCCTGGAGCAATCGCTCAACCGCCGCGAGCGACTGGCTGAAGCCTATATCGAGCGCCTTTCAACACTGGCCAATGTCGAACTGCCGGCACCGGCCGAAGCTAATGACAGAATTTCCTGGTTTACGTTTCCGCTACGGGTCATCGCGGCCGAGCGGCGCGACGCGCTGCGCGATTTTCTTGCCGAGCAGCAGATTGAAACTGGCTTGTATTTTCAACCGGCACATCACTTGCCACCCTACCGTGATGCAGCGCTCAGGCATTCACTTGCTACAAGCGAAGATATTGGTCAACGCTGCCTTGCCTTACCATTGCATCCGGTCATGGATATGGACCAGCTTGATCGAATCTGTAGCGCAATCGTTTCTTTTTTCAAGCGCTGAATTCACGGCTCATCAATCGCCAGCACCTGATTGACAGCGACATCAGCAAGCACCGTCTCACCTCCTCCCGGCCAGCTCACGATCAACTGATCCACTACGTCAACTGCGCCCAGGCCAAACGTCAGCGGCAGCTCAACCTGCGATAGATAACTGCGCGTCGGCATCACGCTACGGAACTGGCTGCGGTTTGCGGTTTTCAGCTCCACCCTGGCACCGATGCCGCCGGTATTGGGGGCACGACCGTTCAGGCGCACCCTGAGCCAGTTGGCGGCTGGTTTTGAATCATCATCCAGCAGCATCACGGGCCCGGCAATTTGCGTCAGCGCAAGTTCAAGACTGCCGTCCGAATCAATATCGGCGTAAGCCGCGCCACGACCGACGATCGGCCGTGCCAGATCGCCGCGTTGCGCGGAATCCAGTTCAATAAATCGCGGCCCTGAGCACGACTCACCGCAATTCCAGAACAGCTGAGCCGGCTGACGGTAGCGCTGGCTGGCCTGAACCTGATTGATCTCATTTTCGACATGACCGTTGACCTGCATATAGTCGAGCCAGCCGTCGTGATCGTAATCATAGAAAAACAAGCCAAAGGTCAGCGCCAGGCGTGAGCGGGCGCCGATCCCTGCGCCAATGGCCTGGTCGGCAAACGTCGTTCGCGCGCCACGAGCCACATACAGCGAACTCATTTCATTGGCAAAGTTGCCGATGGCAATCGCCAGCGCATCGTCGTTGCGATAGCGGGCGAAGTCGATACCCATCGCACCCGTCGCCATGCCGTTGCGGTCAAAACCCAAACCCAGTTCCGTTCCGATTTCTTCGAACTGGCCCTGACCATCGTTTCTGAACACAAAATTACGCACCGTGTCATTGGCCACCATCACATCCAGATCGCCATCTTCATCCAAATCCACGGCAATCATGGCCAGACCTTTACCGACCGGCTGACCCGTAGCCGTATTGGCTACCTGAATGCCCGCAGTCTCACTTCGGTCAAGAAACTGACCATTGCCCTGATTGATCAGAAGATACGAATGCGTGCCGGCGAAATTACTCGGCGGGCCATAGGCTCGGCCAATGCCGGTCAGGCGGTAGTCGACTTCAATATCCAGCTCGCGCGTCCAGCGCACGTAGTTGACGACGAACAGATCAAGATCGCCATCGCCGTCGGCATCAAAAAAGCCGGCACTGCTGCTCCAACTTTGCGCACCGCCTGCCGTGCCCGATTCCAAAGTGACATCGACGAACTGGCCGGCCTGATTATTGAGCAATACGTTTGAACCCACGGCCGTCGCATAAATATCGATATCACCGTCGGCGTCATAGTCGCCCACGGCAACACCCTGACCGTAAAAATGCAGATTGCTTAGACCGACCTGTTTGGTAACTTCGACAAAGCTACCGGCGCCATCATTCTGATATAGCCGCAAAGCGGGCGGACGCGTCGCCTGCGTAGCCGACTCGCCGATCGGTCGGAACGGCCATAGATCCGAGTTGATCAGCAGCAGATCCTGATCCAGGTCATTGTCATAGTCGAGAAACGCGACACCGCCACCCATGGTCTCGGGCAGTAATCGCTCACCATAGGCGCCGTTGACATGAACAAAGTCAACGCCTGAACGCTCGGCAATATCGACATACCCAACCGCCGGCACGCTGCGTTGCTCGGCATCCTGCAGCAGTACGGCCAGATCAATCTCCGGTGTTTCGATGATTTCCTCAGGCGTCTGCACCAACCACCAGCGCAGGCCCAACAGCAATACCACTGCCAGCACCAGCAACAGTATCACGCGCAGTGAACGGCGAAACGCCAGACCGATGATTTGATCGTTGCCGCTCATTGTGCAACTCGATTGTCTGCCGGAGCGGGTCCGATCGGCATGGAATACTGCGCCGATCCGGTCCGATGCAGATCATAAATCACCACCGGATCGGCCGCGTGGTTGGCTGCCGGATTGGCCCGTCGAGCGGCGGCAATCGCGCGGTCGCGGGCGTTGTCATCGATCCGATACCGCTGATATTCAGCGGCATGAAAGCGCGCCTGTTCGGTTTCGCCAAACTGTCGGTACAAGCGTTCGAGATTGTAATGCGCCACGGTATTCTCCGGGTCCTCGAGCAGCGCTTGTTCGAACCATCCGGCTGCCTTTCGCCGGGCCTCGGAAGCTGCGGTGTCCGATGACTCAGTTTGCGCGATCTGCAGCCAGGTCAGACCAAGCTGATTGAGCAGGCGATAGTCGCGTGAAAAATCAAAACCGCGCGCCCGCGCCTCACTGAACTGCGTGTCGGCCAAGGCAGTAAACGCGGTCAATGCCTGCTCAAATTGACCCTGCTGAAACAATAGCTGACCACTGAACCAGGCCAGCGACCAGGCCGCCGGCGGCTCCGGATGCAGACTGGCTCGCTGCAAGGCCTCGGCTGCTTCGTCGAGCCGACCTTCTTCGAGATAGACTCGGGCCCGCAAAGACCGGTGCGGCAAAGCCCGCCATTCTGCCGGCAGAGTGAGGCCGTGCGGCGCCGAGGCGCGGGCCATTGCGAATTTCAC
>JBCCHH010000119.1:0-5628 GCA_039028855.1 Pseudomonadota bacterium
AACTATCACCCGCCAACTTACCGAGCCTCATATCAATCTCATTCAGTTGTTTCTGATACTTTGCTTTGAGTGCCGGCCACGCCCCCCCGGCCGCCCCGGCGTTCTGGCGCGCAATCTGTACATCAAGCAAGCTGGCCGTGCGCGAGCCGGCCCGGTAGCGTTGATCGGTCAACTCGGCCGTGCGCTCGAACCCGGCGACGATTGCGCGATTCAACTCAAGCTGCTGTTTTAACGTCCAGGCATTGACATAGCCACGCACGAGCTCTGCCGTCAATGACTGTCTCAACGCAGCGCTTGCCAGTGCAGTGCTGTTGGCGCGCAGCCGCGCGGCCTGTTCACCGGCGCGGGCCACACCAAAAATATCCAGATCCCAATCGGCATTCAGCGCTGCGCGATACAACTCGCTCCACTCCGGATCGCTGCCTGACAGACCGGGCACGAAAGCATTGCCGCGCTGCCCGCCACCATCGACGGTCGCGCTCACGCCTGGCAAACGCTCTGCACGGGCGACACGAGTCAAGGCCCGGGCCTGATCCACGCGCGCCTCGGCCGCTGCAATCGACAGCGATTGAGTCTGCAGTTCAGTCACAAGACGATCCAATTCCGCTCCACCCAAGCTCTGCCACCAGTGGCTGGCATCAGCTTCGGTCTCAGCCGGCGACAGATCGAACACATAGCCGGTCGCGGCATCCACCTGCTGCACAGTTGGCGGCGGCGCGCGCGAGATCGTCATCGCACAGCCGTTGAGCATCAGAAAGCAAGCCAGCGCAGGCAGCAGGCGCGGTTTGAACGACGCGCTTCGCCGAGAGGCACCGGCCTGTGATTGGACGATAATTTGTGGATCGAATATCACAGATTTTTTGTGGATAAAAATGAATGACCGTTCAGTCATTTTATAATCTTGCCCGTGAAAATTGTGTTTAGTCGATCAGGAGAAACGGTATTGACAAGGCTCGGAGCCGAGCCTAAGCCGACACGTCACGATCTACGCAATGCGTGCAGCACCATATCGAGATGGCTTTCGTAGGCCTGATCCAGATCGATCTGGATTTGCCGATCAAATACCATTCGCATGATCCCACTCATCAGCGCGGGCCCAGCAATCGAAATCGGATACAGCTCGCTGGCTGGCCGACGAAACTCACCGCGTTCGATGCCCAACTCCACTGTACGCCGCAGCGACTGCATGCCAACCTGGATGACATTGGTGAAGTAATACTCGGCAATATCAGGAAAGCGTGAACCTTCGGCCATCATCAGGCGCAGAATCTTGATGCGTTCGGAGCCAATTACGCGGTGATAAAAATTTCTCATCTGCATGCGCAATAAATCCTCAGCACTGCCTTCAAACTGTTCGGTTTCATCGCGCATCTGATGCACCACCGGCAGCATGCGCGTGCGAATCGCTTCGCGAAAAATCGCCTCTTTGCTGTCGAAATACAGATACAGCGTGCCTTTGGCCACGCCGGCCTGCTCGGCAATCGCATCGGTGCGCGCCGCAGCAAAGCCGTCGCGCGTAAATACGTCAAGCGCGGCATCGATAATCTGCTGGTGCTTGCGCTGCTGGCGCTGTTCGATCAATGAAGTGGAATCGCCAGGCTCCTGATCGACAGTCACTGGTTGCTTAGACATAACACACAGCATACCGCGTATGCTCAACTACGGTATGGCCAAACTCTTTAGCAATAATGCCTTCGCATCAATCTAATGCCAGACGGTTGTCGCTTCGGACACAGTAGATCTATTTAAGCTGTCAAGAAGCATTCTGAAGATCGAAACATAGCTAATGGAGGTGGAATTTCCAAGCAAACTGCTGGCGGTTTTCATCCTGTCGACCGATTGCAATCAGCCGCGAGAAATTCAGCCGGGTGATGAGTCTGCGATCCTATCCGCTGATGTCGATGCATGCCTGAGCAGAAGCCAAGCACCAGAAGACCGCCCAGCATCCCTGCAGCATGGGAGGCCGGATACGGCGACCAGCTGATCTGGGTAATGAGCGAATCCTGCTGGGTCAGCTCCCAGGCCAGCTTGGCCAGGCTGGCGGCCGTCACCAGCAGCACGGGCGTCCGGCTGCCCTTTCGCCATTCGACAAACAGTGCGACGACCAGCAGACTGTTCAGGACTCCAGACAGACCACAGTACTGGATCAACGAGGACAGCGGACTCAACAGCAGCGCGCTGACCGCCAGCATACCGATACCAAACCCGGCGAGCAGCAGCGCTCGGTCCTGCCGCTCGATCAGCATGCCGAGCACCGCCAGGCCCAGGGCGTTCCATGCCAGGTGGGCCGGATCGGCGTGTACCAGGTGGGCGGTGACCAGCCGCCAGACTTCGCCTGCGGAAACCTTAACGGCGTGGTAGGCCAGCGGTTCTGGCCCCGGGAGTAGGACAAACAGCACGCCGAGTACGGTCACCAATGCAGCCGTGATCAAGGGCAGCGGCCGGCGTGACGCCGGCCGCTGTGACGGATCCACTTGCCCGGATCCGCCCAGACGGATGTACGTCCGATCCTCAGGCACGTTCAACGCCAACGTTGCCGAAGCGGGCCGACAGCGGGCGCCACAGCAGCAGCGCCAGCAGAACCAGCATCCAGGGATTCAGCGCACCGCCACCGTTACCGTGGCTGGCGCGCGGCCGGGATGAGATCGGTTGCTCACCGTCGACCCGGTGATGGCGCACGCCCTGGCTGGCTCGATCCTGCCGCGCCAGCGCTTCTCGGACCAGGCGGTCACGATTGCGTCGCTCGATCCCCAGTTCCGCGAAACGCTCCTCGGTCAGCACCAGCATGGAGGTGTGCTGCGTCACCAGGCCGTATTCGACGGCCACATCGACAATCGCCTCCTCCAGGTCCGGCGCCAGCTCCGACGCGCTGCCGAAGTAGTCGAGTTCCGCCTGCAGGTCGTCGATGAGCGCGAAGGCCCAGAGGCGCTCCAGCTCCGGATTGGCCATGGCGGTTTCGGGAAAGGCAACGCGCGTGGTCCAGGTCACCGGACGGCCCGATACCTTGCCGCGGATCGTCAGATCGGCCTCGCCGGCACCCCAGTAGTGGCCAAACAGGATCAGCTGTTGGCCCCGGTACAGGCTGCCGATGGTTTCCGGCGCGAGGTCCCCCACCCGGACCCCATCGAATTCGACGGACACGTCGTGCATGGCCTCATGGGTGAGTTTGGACGTGGCCTCGAGCAGCTTGCCGGCGATGTCGTCACTGTTCGAGACGTTCATGGCAAATCCATTGGAAACCCTGGCCATACCGTAGAGCAGCGGGCGGTTGGCGCTGTTGCCCATCACGAAGGTAAATAGGCGCACGTCTTTGGCCGCCAGCAGGTCGAGAAAGTCTTTCCGTTCGGTCAGGCCGACGTTGGCCACGCCGTCGGTGACCTGGACCACGGCGGAACTGCGGTCGGCATCGAGGTCGTCCAGGCCAAGGCTCAGTCCCGCGTACAGGTTGGTGCCACTGGTAGGTCCCACCTGCTCCAGTGCCTGAGTGTAGTGCTGCACGGATGCGGCATCGACGGGCACCCAGCCGGGAGTCAGCGCCCAGGCGCGGTCATTGAACAGAACGATGCGGAAACGATCACCGCCCTGCAGACGATCAAGGCCGCGACGCACGCCCTCGACCAGGCTCCGGTACTTACCGCTCATCGAGCCTGACAGATCCAACACGAACAACCAGTCTCGGCCTTCGACAATCGGCGCCAGCTCGTTGCCGGGCGTAAGGGTCATCATGAAGGTGCCCATGCCGCTCGGGTCTTCGCGAAAATGGACCAGCTCCACCGCGGCGGGCAGATTCTCGGCCTGACGCCAATAGACGACGATGTCCTGGTCCAGCCGATGGGCCAGGGCCGCTTGGCGGGTGCCTTGCAACTCACCCGGCTGGCCATGGTGTTCACCATTGAGTCGCTGCATTGCCGTCGCGCCGTCCTCTGCGACCGTCGCGTCGCCGGTGTCGCTTGCCATGCTCACACGCCATTCCTGATCGGAGATCCGTTCGATCAGCGCCTGCGGGTGCCGGGGCAGACGGAACTCCTCCACCGGCCAGGACGATCGGAACCGAAGCTCGAAGCTGAACCGCTCGCGCACGACGTCGTCATAGCTCCAGAACGCCAGTCGCTGCTCGTCGACACCGCCGTCCTCAAGCGGATACACATAGCGACCGATGGCCGTATCGGCGTGGACGGGCTGCAGGTAGACCAGGCGAACACGCGCATCCTGCCCGGCGCGCACGGGGCTGACGGCGATGTCGAAGCTTCGGTAGTCGTCCTGTTCGGCCAGTGCCGCATCCCGGCCGGCGCGCCGTTCTTCCTCGTAGATCGAGCGGGCCTGCGCTTTCTCGAACACCTCGCCGCTTACGGGCTGACCGTCGATCCAGAAGGTGAACTCGCCGACTGCCGCTCGGGCCGGCACCGGAAAGCTATAGATCGCTTCCAGATCCTGCGGGTTGGGGTTGGTGAAGACCTGTTCCACGCTAGTGATGGCATATCCGTCTTCGATGGTGACCGAGACGTGGTGTTCGCTCAGCTCCAGCGCAGGCCGGCTGCTGTTCAGCGGCTGTAACAGCCCGGCCGCCCTGGCCTGCTGCATCCCGCCTAAGACAAAGACCAAAGTGACGAGGCCGCCGATTAACAGTTTGAGTAGTTTCATCACACGTTCTCCTGTGGTTCAAAGCATCGGTCTGCGTACAACGCACAGCCCGAATACTGGAGCCAGTATGGAGAAAGTGCTATTAAATGCAACTAAAAACGGAGAAGTAGAAAATAAAACGACTTAAAGTATTAAATTATGAAACTAACTGGTCCCGGCTCATTCTTCCCGGCGCCACAGGGGCCGGAACAGGCCAAAACGCCATCCGCGCATCGCGAGCACCAGCGTGCTGCCCTTGCGGTCGTCCAGGTTCAACGCAGCGTCGTCGTTGTTGAGCAAATCAAACTCCCGCGCCAGGCGTCGAAGCCGGCGCTGGAATTCCGCATTACTCCGTCGCGAAAGCATGCCGTTGAGTACGATCAGGCATTCGTCCTCTTCGTCGAATCCAGACTCGAAGAACTCCCCGCTGATATGTTCCTGGAAAAAGGCCTGGATCGGCCCATTGTGGTGCCAGGTGAAATTGGGCGCAACGCGCAGGCGTATCCGGTTGCCGGGCAGCAGCTCAATCAGGCCCAGCCGGTCCAGGGTTGCGAGATGGCGGATGCACTCCGCTTGAGTGAGTCGGAAGAAGCTGGTCATGTCCTCCATGCGCCAGCGGTTGAGGGTGCATACCGTGACCAGCGCGAGGGTCAGGTCCCCGATGATTTCCCGCTCCTGAGCCAACGAAAGCTGCTGCAGCTGATGCTGTTGCTCATTCATTAGTTGAACCAGATCAGAAATCTCCATGTCCAGCCAGTTGCATACCTGGTCTAAACGCTCCAGGGAAAAGGACTGTCGGGAAAACAGCCGTTTGACGCTGGCCTCGCTCAGGTCCAACAGCTCGGCCACGTCGGCATAGGTCTTGTCTCGCGCCTTCAGTGCGCGCTTCAGTGTCTGGACGAGTTCACGGGTCTGGGGCATGAATGTGGGGAAGGCTTTAAGGGTTCATACATCAAGTAAGTAGTCTAACCATTCAAGCTGAAGCTTGGTGATCGAACCCGCTACTCG
>JBCCHH010000120.1:0-5624 GCA_039028855.1 Pseudomonadota bacterium
GTCGAGTCGGTCGATATGCGGTTTAAGCCGTTCATCGAAGGCTTCGCCCTGGGCGATGACTTCGCGTACGAGTTGTTTGAAATACTCGGTGTCGACCTGGTCGAAATCCTGCTCTTCGAGAAACTGGTTGATGATTTGGCTGGCCGAATCGTCGTTGAGTTGATATTGGTACAGCGCCTGAAGTGCACGTCTGCGCGCGCGTCGGCGTGGTTCGAATGGATTGACCTGGCTTTTGTTACCGCCGGTTTTTTTGCCGGCGCGCTTGGTTTGCGCTGTTGGCGGCTTAGTCATTGGCCACTGCCCGGCACAGGCCGATCATTTCGAGCGCAGCCAGTGCGGCTTCACGGCCCTTGTTCTTGCGTTCGGGGTCGGCACGTTCAAATGCCTGCTCGGCGTTTTCCGGTGTCAGTACACCGAACGCGATCGGCACGCCGGTATTCAGGCTGGCTTGCTGCAGGCCGTGTGCGCACTCTGAGCTGATGAAATCGAAATGTGCGGTTGCACCGCGCACGACCGCGCCGATTGCAATCACGGCGTCGAATCGTCCACTGGCGGCCATTTGCTGGCAGATCAATGGCAGTTCCCAGGCGCCCGGTACGCGTGCGATGGTGATGCGGTGTTGCTCGACCTGATGTTCGGCCAGGGCCGCCAGACAGCCCTGCAGCATCAGCTCGGTAACCTCGGCATTGAAGCGCGCAACGGCAATGCCGATGGTCCGGCTGCTGCCTTCGGGCTGCCGATCAATGATGCGTATGCTCAATTGCCTGATCCCTCAATTATTTTCTTCTTCAGGTACGACATATTCGACGATTTCCAGGCCGAAGCCATCCAGTGCATGCAGCCGTTTCGGCGCGCCGAACACCTGCATCTGCTTGACGCCGAGCTCGGCGATGATTTGCGCCGCGATGCCGTAGCTGCGCAGTTCACGTGCCGATTGATCGCGCGGGTCGGCATTCATGCCGACCGCCTCATGTTCGGACGGCATCAAGCCGGCCAATCGGCTGGCATCGTCCTCATCATAGCCCAACACCAATGCCATGCCGTGGCCGCGACGATCGATATCGGCCAGCGCGGCATCCAGTGGCATGCCAAAAGTCGGCTCGGTGATGCCGAGCACGTCGCCGAGCAACTCGGGTACGTGTACACGTACCGGGAACGGGCGACCCGATTCGATCTCGCCGCGAATCAGTGCCCAGTGCAGTTTCTGGTTGATACGATCACGGAATACCTTGAGCTCGAACGGGCCATGTGCGGTGCCAACGGTCTGGCTGTGGATGCATTCGACGTTTTGTTCGGTGCCGAGCCGGTGGCGGATCAGATCGGCAACGGTGCCTATTTTCAACTCATGCGCCTGGACAAACGCCTCCAGTTCGGGGCGTCGTGCCATGGTGCCGTCTTCGTTCAGAATCTCGACCAGCACGCCGGCCGGTTCGAGCCCGGCCAGCAGCGCCAGATCGAGGCTTGCTTCGGTATGGCCGGCGCGCGCCAGTACGCCGCCCGGTTGTGCCATCAGCGGAAAGATGTGACCGGGTTGGGTCAGATGCTGAGGCCCGGCATCGGGCCGCACGGCGGTGCGAATCGTGTGTGCACGGTCGTAGGCCGAGATGCCGGTCGTTACGCCCTCGGCTGCTTCGATTGAAACGGTAAAGTTGGTTTGATGATGGCGGTCGGTGTCGCGCACCATCAACTGCAAACCGAGCTGCTGGCAGCGCTCGCGCGTAAGCGAAAGGCAGATCAGGCCACGGCCATAGCGCGCCATGAAGTTGACGTCTTCGGGTCGGATCAGGCTGCCGGCCATGATCAGATCGCCTTCGTTTTCGCGATCTTCATCGTCGAGCATCACGACCATTTTGCCGGCGCGGATGTCGTCCAGAATGGATGGGATTGAATCAAATTTCATCATCGATCAGAGCTTCCCTGTTGATCATCGTTTGACGGATGTTGCCTCGCCGCCAGCAGGCGTTCCAGATAGCGTGCGATCTGGTCGACTTCGAGGTTGACACAATCGCCGGGTTGAAGCTGGTTCAGCGTGGTGACTTGCCAGGTATGTGGAATCAGGTTGACTTCAAACTGGTTTCGTTCGACTTGATTGACGGTCAGGCTGACGCCATTGAGCGTGACTGAACCCTTGTGCACGATGTAGCGTGCCAGCTTGGTCGCGACTTCAAAGCGCATGCGCCAGCTTTCGCCTTCCGCTTCAAGCATCACCAGCGTGGCCTGACCATCGACATGGCCGCTGACCAGATGCCCGCCGAGCGGATCGCTGGCTTTGAGCGCCGGCTCCAGATTGACGCGATCGCCAGGTTGCAGTCGGCCGAGTGAGGTCAGCCGCAGCGTCTCGGCTGAAGCGTCGGCTGCGAACTGGTTCGAGGTCGGCTCTAGCGCGGTCAGACAGACGCCGTTAATCGCGACGCTGTCGCCAAGCCGGATATTGAAGCCGGTCAGCTGTTCGGATTGAATCACCATGCGCGCACCACCGTCGCGCGGCTCGCTTGAGGCAATCGTGCCCAGGGCTTTGATAATTCCGGTAAACATGGTCTTGCTTTGGATTGATTCCGTCAATGGTTGTCGCTACGCCATTGCGTAACGTAAGCGCCAGTCGGGGCCGATTTGACGGCGCTCCAGCAGTCGTAGATGGAGGCGCTGATCCAGTTTTTCCATGCCCGGCAGCGCAAGCAGGCCGCGACCCTGATCGCCGATCAGGCAGTCGGCCTGATACACGATCAGTTCATCGACCAGATTCTGCATCAATAGACTGCCGGTCAGCGTGGCACCGGCTTCGACATGTAGCTCGTTGATTTCGCGCTCGGCCAGCATCGGCATCAATTGCTTAAGAGGTATATGGCCGTCTGCACCGGCTTCGAGCAGCAGTTGCTCACAGACTGGATTGGCAGTTGCGTGGCCTGTGACCTGCAACACGGACGCGCTGCTATGCAGGATTTTTGCATCCTGCGGCAATCGCGCCTGGCTGTCTAGCACAATAATCGGCGGCGTTTTCTGAAATTCAGCCAGCCGGACGTCGAGCGTTGGATCGTCGGCTAATACCGTCTCGATACCGGTCAGTATTGCACTGGCGCGCGCACGGAAGCGATGGCCGTCGGCGCGTGCATGCTCCGATGTAATCCACTTGGATTCGCCGTCCGGTCCGGTCGTGCGTCCGTCGAGCGAACCGGCGATCTTGGCCCGCAGCCACGGTCGGCCACGCTCGAAGCGGCTGATAAAACCCGGATTGAGGTCGCGTGCGTGCGGCTCCATCAATCCGCTCTGCACTTCAATGTCAGCTTTTTTGAGTCGGTCATTACCGCTACCGTCAACCAATGGATTCGGATCGCGCATGGCGCTGATGACTTTGGCCACGCCGGCTTCGATCAAGGCATCAGCACAGGGCGGGGTGCGGCCGTAGTGGCTACAGGGTTCGAGCGTGCTGTACACCGTTGCGCCGCGCGCACGCGGGCCGGCATCGCGCAGCGCCATGATTTCGGCATGCGGCTCACCCGGTCGCTGAGTATATCCGCGGCCGATTACTTCACAGCCGTGGGCCAGCACGCAGCCTACGCTTGGGTTCGGATCGGTCGTCCAAAGGCCGCGCCGGGCCAACCGTAGCGCTTCGGCCATGTGGCGGTGATCGTCTGCGCTGAAATTCAATGCAGACCGCTCCACTCAGGAATCGCGCTGGCCCAGCAGCGAGATCTGGCGCGTATCGAGTGCGCCGGGGTTTTCACGTTCGAGCCGCTCAATAATTTCTCGAAAAGCCTGCACGTCTTCAAATCGACGATAGACCGACGCAAAGCGAACATACGCGACCTGATCGAGCTTGGCCAGCTCGGCTGCTACCCAGTCGCCGATATCCTGGCTCGGAATTTCCGCTTCTTCGAGCGTACGAATCTTGCGCAGCAAGTCGCGAATGGCGCGCTCGACCTGCTGTGTTTCAACCGGCCGCTTTTCCAGCGCACGCAACATGCCGCGGCGCAGCTTGTCCTCATCAAAGGCTTCACGCGAACCGTTTGATTTGATCACGTTCGGCGCTTTCAGCGCGGGTGCTTCAAAGGTATTGAAACGCGCCCCGCAGTGGGCACACTCGCGCCGCCGACGGATCTGAAAGCCGTCGGTCGTCAGGCGCGAATCGACCACGCGCGTGTCGGTGTGATTGCAGAATGGGCACCACATGGTTCTTTTTGCCTTTAGGGCAGTAATGAAATTGCAATTTTAACTGATTGGGTGGGGGTGGCTTTGAGATAGCTTGTTTTCAATGAAATTCAAAAGCATTTCGTCGCTCGCTTTGCGAGCGTGCACGAGTTACTTTTTGTGGTCAAAAAGTAAGGCGCTAAAAGCCAGCGAAGCTGGCGGCGCAATTGCTTTTGATTCTAAAAAATCAGGGAGAATAAACAGGATACCGCTTACACAAATCAACCGCCGCATCCCGAACCTGAGCCTCAACGGCCTCGTCATCCAGATTATCCAATACATCACAAATCCACCCGGCCAATGCCCGGCAATCTTCGGCGCTGAAGCCGCGTGTGGTCACAGCCGGTGTACCAATTCGCAAACCTGAAGTCACGAATGGCGATCGTGGCTCGCCCGGTACGGTGTTTTTGTTGACCGTGATATGTGCGCGGCCTAGTGCTTCTTCGGCATCTTTGCCGGTGATGTCCTGGTCGATCAGGTCGACCAGGAACAGATGATTGTCTGTTCCGCCGGAGACGACCTTGTAGCCGCGCTCGATCACGACCTCGGCCATGGCCTGCGCGTTGCGCACGACCTGCTGTTGATAGTCTTTGAACGAGGGTTCCAGCGCTTCCTTGAACGCCACGGCCTTGGCCGCAATCACATGCATGAGCGGGCCACCCTGACAGCCGGGGAAGACCAGTGAGTTGAATTTTTTTGTGATGGTTTCATCATCGCCATTAGCGACGATAATGCCGCCTCTGGGGCCGCGCAGGGTTTTGTGCGTGGTTGAGGTGACGACATGCGCATGCGGTACCGGATTCGGATATACGCCGGCGGCAATCAGGCCCGATACGTGCGCCATATCGACCATAAACCAGGCGCCGACCGAATCAGCAATTTCACGCATGCGTGCCCAATCGACGATCTTGGAATAGGCCGAGAAGCCGCCGATCAGCATTTTGGGTTGATGCTGCTCGGCCAGTTCGGCCATGCGGTCGTAATCGATCAGAGAGCGGTGAGCGCATTGGTGGTAGCACACACAAGACAAAAACACCAAACGAGGGCTGCAAACAAATTGCGGGCATATGACAGTCGACAACGAGACAATTCTTGGAACTGTGTACGTACGCAAAGCAATGACAGGGAGCAAATATATAAAACCTCCCTAAAGCTAGGACAGCACATTGCAGTCAACGTGTCTTACCTCAAAAAACGACTTCAGAATTTTCAGAGCCGTCTTCGTCTCCAAATTGCCAGAGGAGCAACGGGACTGCAAAGCGAAGGCTGACGACCAACACGCGATGAAACTCGGGTCAAGGAGCAGCATACTAGTAGTGCCTAGTAAGGCAATGGTACCATGGTTCAAGCCATACTCGCTAAGCTGACGAGAATTCAGACCTGCCACATTCACGCGAAAGAAATCACAAACAAAGCAATGCGAGGAAGAAACAAAAAGA
>JBCCHH010000121.1:0-5610 GCA_039028855.1 Pseudomonadota bacterium
CTCTCAGGGACCTTGCGAGCTGGAGCTGGACTGGTTCACTGATGATTATTTCCCCGATGCCCGCCCGGCTGTGGTTAATGATGATGATGATCAGATTCTTCCCTTGCATCAATTCTGCTCGAATCTTTCGGGCTCTGAGCAATGGGACTATGCGGTGTATGACCAGCCCTGCCAGTGGGACGGTGGAGCAGGCAACTACCGCTTCGCGCTGGTGGCGGGGTCTGAATACGGCGATGGTAGCCTTGCAAGCGCGCCTGTTCTTGCAAGATCGACATCGTTGTCGGTCTCGGTATCGTCGACGCTGCCGCCGGTTAATTCCGAACCGAATCAGACGCCGGTCGATTGGGATGACGTGAATTGGCAAACGCTATTGCCTGAACATCAACCGGTTGGCGCTATTCCGGGTGACTTTCAAGTTACGCAATCCGGTGCGGCATCGTATCGGATCCCGATCAAGGTCTCGCAGGGTCGCGGTGATTTTGCGCCGCAGCTCGCGCTGACATTTAATAGCCATGCAGGTCCTGGATATGCTGGCGAAAAGTGGAGCCTGGGTGGGCTCTCGTCAATTTCCCGTTGCGGTCAGACCATTGCACAGGATGTATCGTCGACAACTGTCGCGCTCGACAACAGCCAGGACCGGTTCTGTCTGGACGGCCAACGCCTGATACTGAAAGCTGGTGGCAACTATGGTGATCATGCTACCGAGTACCGGCTGGAGCTTAACGATCATACGCGCGTGTATTTCTTTAATCCGATGTCTGCGCCGAGTCATTTTGTTGTGCAGCGCAAGGACGGCACGACGGAGTACTACGGCGCAATTCCTGACTTCTCCGGGACTGGTTCCGCCTATATTCCGGCGGAGGGTATCGACGATAGTTCGGTTGCGTTGCTCTGGCCGCTGAGCCGGCGTGAAGACAGTGCCGGTAACTATTTCGAATACGACTATTTGCGCGCCGGATTATCACAGCTTCCCACAACAAATTGCTCGACTGCCGGCGCGATCGAGTGGGTGCCGAGTTCGATTCGATATACTGGCAACGGCAACCATACGCCACATTCGAGTCTGAATTTCGAGTGGGAAGCGAATGCGATGTGCCGGGCTTCAGCGACGGATGTGGCGTATGCCACTGGCCGCATCAATGGTCAGGCACTACAATCTACGTTGCGGTTGGCAGCGATTCGCAGTATGGATGGTGCCGATGAAATTCGGCGCTATGACCTGGGCTACCGCAATACCGATAGACGTGATTTTCTCGAGACCATCAAGGAATGCTGGGGCAGCAGTTCGGGCGACTGTTACACAACACCGACTGAAATCGTTTGGGATCACGGCAGCATTGAACATGGCGGAGTTCGGAATGCTAGCGGTACGATCGACCGATTTCGCAGTGCGCAGGCTGGCGATATTGATGGCGATGGGCGCGATGAAGTGGCGTTTCTGCAAAAACAGAATGGCAACGCGGTGTTTGGCTATTTCGATAGCGATTTTGTGAATGGCCAGGTACAGATTGTTCAAACACCTTCGGCTAGAATTGACGGCACAAACACTGTAGGTATGGGTGATGTCAAACGTTTTGGCTGGGCATTAGCCGATGTGCAAGGCAATGGTCGCATGGGTGTTGTGTTCGGTCGTTATCATGGCAATAATTTCAATGTTTGCAACAATGGCGATCCGTGTGTGGAAGTGCTGTTCAAGCCGTATGCCAATGAACAGTTTTCAGGGCAAAGCCATCGCATCGGTGTGATCAACAAGATTGAAGGCGATTTTGACCCGGAACTCGATGCGCTGTCGATCTCGGTTTCTGATCTAGATGGCGATGGACTGGTCGATGTGATTGCGCACCGCAGTTCGGAACTGAACATTGCGTCGAATCGGCACATGGCCTGGGTATGGCTGAATAATTCTCAGCGTCATCACTCGATACCATCGTGGACGAATGCGATTCCATTGATCAATAGCGGATTCATCAAAGATGATCCTACCCAATGTGAAGGTAACTATATCCATCGTGTTCGAGCTGAAATTCAATCGGGTGGTTTTTCACTTGACCATTCATCGCGCACTGCACTGGTAGTGCAAGCCAGAGTCTCTGAATTTTGTGTAACTGGTCCTATCCCCCGTGCGTCGCAAGAGATGCCGCCAATAATGACCGAGCAGGAATTACAGCATCTAATCCAAAATTCAACTGAGGGATTAATATTCAACCGAAATATCAATGAATCGGGCATCTACTTTATTAGTCTTAGTGAGCAGAATGGAGAATGGTCAGGCGGGCTCAGTAAAGCGGCTTCAATTGAAATCAGAGAAGGCAACCATGACTCTCGACTTGCGCCGGTTGATTTCAACGGCGATGGCTTAACGGATGTGTTAAAGATAGCCGCAGTAAATGACGGGGATGACATCGAGCTTGAACTACTGATCAATCAGGGCACCACCGGTCAGCCCGATCAGATGTTCCAGAGCGCACCGGGTTTCCCCGTAGATCACCATTTGAAGTTCAAAAAGCGCGGTCTGATCAGTATGGCCGACATCACTGGTGACGGTCGACCTGAACTTATGATCCCGGCAGCAACGGACGGTCGCTCAGCGATCGAATGGCGTAGCTGGCCGTGGGTCGATGCATCAGGACTAAAGCCTTCGTCTCTGATAGCGTCAGGGCAACTGATCATTGATGATCAAGACGACGAACATCCCGAAACGCTTCTGATGTTTGACCCGGACGGCAACGGCGTGACGGATTTCGGTGTTCTGGGCGATCACGGACTGGGCGGAGAATCGCTCAGGTGGGCTGAGTCTAGCGTGAGCGGGAACAACGTCGAACGTTTTGTGCCGAATCATTCGGTTAGTGCGATTACTGACGGTTTGGGTGCAATGACGCTGATCGACTATCTGCCGCAGTCGTCGGTGCGTGTGTATCGGCGTGATACCGGCAATGGCTGGGCCGATGGTACGCCGCTGCTGGCCCCGGTCTACGATCTGATCGGGTCGACCTACGTCGTTTCCAGTGTTAGCAGTTCAGCACCCGCAGTCGACCCGCAGGCGGCCGGTTCGGTTGAGGATACATTCGAAGCGAACGCGATGACCACGGTCGAGTATCACTATACCGGCGCCAAGCTACAGGGCTACGGTCGCGGTTCGCTGGGCTATCGACAGATGGCATCGTTTAGCCCCGATACGCGCGTGCTGACGGTGACTGAGTACTACCAGCCATTCCCGCTGACTGGATTGCCGCGCCGCACGGCGCAATTCTATATTCCGTCGGGGCAGCCGCCGTGGCAGAGTGAGCATGATTTCGACTCGCAGCCACTGTGTTCGAGCAGTTGCGACCAAGCGTTCTATGCCTACGTCAATAACAGTTGGCAGGTGCCAACCGGCGTGCATATTCTCAGTGAGAGTCACTCAAGCTGGGCTGAATATTGGGGCGAAAATGGTAGCAATGCTTCGGCTGGCTATGTATATCTTTACCCTAGCCGAATTGAAGACACCAGCTACCAGCCACGTTCAAGCTTATCCGGTCCAATTACCGGCTCGACGCCAATCAAGCGTGTGGTCACCGAGATGCTGGATGTGAACGGTGCTCCCGTGGATGCATTCGGTAATGTGCTTAAACTCCGCGTCGAAACATATGACCTGACTGCCGGCGACAGGCTGGCAGGTCGCCAGACTACGGTTAATCGCTATCTGACCGACATCGACTGGATCGACTCATCGATACCGGGTTCGGCCGGTGCCGTACCGAGTTGGAAACTCGGTCGGCTGAGTTGCAGCCTGGTCCGGCATGAACGCGATGGTCATTCGGGCGCGCGTGCCAGTGCGTTTGAGTATGACCCGATCACCGGTCGGCTGGCGACCGAGCATGCCGGCCTGAACGTGTCGTCTGGCGCCGGCGATAGCTGGTGTACGGACCAGACTAACCTGAGCTCGCTGGCGGCACGCACGACCCGCTACCAGCGCGATGCGTTTGGCAATATTGGATACACCTATACGGACTATGCCGAAGACCCGGCCCAGCCGCAGCGGAAAATCACGCGCGGCAGCCGTACCGACTTCGACAGCGCCGGCCGCTATGTAAGCCGGGAATTGGTGCGGCAGTCCGCATCCGGCAATTGGGGGTTGGTCCGCACGGTCGAAGCGCGCGACCGCTACGGCAACCCGACCCGGGTGCGCGACCAGTTCGGTCAACTGCACGAATCGCGCTATGAGACCTCCGGTCGCCTGCGCGCGATGGCCAGCGCAACCGGCGAGATCAGCGTGCATACGATACGCAATGCCCATGCGCTGTGCCCGGCTGGCCGCACGGCCTATGTCGAGCTGGCAGCCACGGCCTCGGGTGGTTGGACGCTGAGCTGCTATGACCTGCTCGGCCGCGAGGTGCGTCAGGCTACGCGCGGTCTGGCCGACAGCATCGACGCGGCGCCGTATGCGTTTATCGACTCGTACTACGACTTCCAGTCGCGTCCGGTCGCGGTGTCCGAGCCGTACCACGACCCGGGCTTGGCCAACAATGCGCAGCAGTGCACGCAGGGTACGCTCGACCTGACCTGCAGCACGCCGTTCGTTACCGTCAGCCATTTTGATGTAGTCGGCCGACTGCGCCGCGTCGATCTGCCGGTGTTCAATGGCCCCGCGCGGTATCAGCGGATCGACTACGACGGCCTGCGCACCATCACGATTGACCCGGGTGGCTATCGCCATGAGATGATCGCCAACGCACTCGGCGATACCGTCGAGGAAATCGCGCCCGACGGCGCCATCACCCGGTTTGCGTACGATGCCTTCGGCCAGTTGGAATCGGTCGATGGCCCGCTGGCTGCCGACACCATTACGCTGGACTACGACTACCTGGGCCACAAGATCGCCATGGATGACCCGGACAAGGGCCAATGGTTCTACGGCCACAATGCTCTGGGCGAGCTACAGTGCCAGCTTGATGCGAACGGCAATGCGACCCGAAACGATTTTGATGACCTGGGCCGAACGGTGGCGCAAGACCTCTACACGGTCAGCGCCTCGGTACTGGCCAACCCGCCGCACACGGCCATTGGTGCACTGAACTGTGCCGCGCTGAGCGGCAGCAGTTCGCGGCTGGACCGCGCCTTTATCCCGTACGCAAGCACGTCAGCCGGCCGTACGGGAGCCAGCGGTCAGCTCGAGTGGGAAACGTTCGTGTCGCCGGCACCGACCGGTTCGGGCTGGAGCGAGGTACGCCACGACTACGGCTACGACCGCTACGGCCGAGCGCACCAGACCGACACCACGATCACCGAGCCGGGAGGGATTGACTATCGCTATACCGACTCGACCCGGTTCGATCGCTACGGCCGCGTGCTGGTGCAGTTCGATGCGACCGGCGGGTCGCGCGGCGACCTGTACCGCTACAGCCCGACCGGCCATATGCAGAGCATGCACGACGCGCGCTGGCGACTGGACCATCCCGATAACCCGACCTACGTCACCCTTGAACGGGCCGACGCGCGCGGCAACGTCGTCAACGCCAGGCTCGGCAACGGCATCGAACTGCAGCGCACCTATGACCCGGCGACCGGTGAGGTGCAGCTGCGCGGCGACTTCAACCCGCGCGCGCCGAACCGCTACGTCAGCCTGTACGA
>JBCCHH010000122.1:0-5578 GCA_039028855.1 Pseudomonadota bacterium
ACAGGAGCTCGAGCCACTGCGCACGGTCATGATTCCGGTCAGTTATGCCAATTCTAATGCGCTGGCTGAATTGATCATAGCGTCATCGGATGTCGGTGGAGAAGGTGCGGGTCTGCTTTCGGATCGTGGCTCGGTCACTCTGGATGAACGGACCAATACACTGCTGGTAACCGACACTGCTGAAAATATCGAGAATATCCGTGCACTGGTAGCGGAACTGGATCGGCCCGTGCGTCAGGTGCGGATTGAATCGCGTATTGTGATTGCACGCTCCAATTTCAATCATGAATTGGGTGTTCGTTTTGGTGCTTCCGGCAGCTTTAATGTCAATAACAATCTACTGTCGTTATCGGGTTCGAATCAGGCGACGGATCGCTTGAGCAATGCCGGACTGGCGCGCCGCCAGTTTCTCGGCCAGCGCCCCGGCCGGCCTACTCTTGTACCCGATGCCGATCCGCCGGATGAGGACGGCTTCATTGAAATCGGTACCGATGGCATTGCAATACCGACACTGGCCGATCGCTTGAATGTGAATTTGCCTGTAGCCAACCCGGCCGGCGCCTTTGGTATCAGCTTTCTGGCCGATAACCTGCTGCTCGATCTGGAGCTGTCGGCGCTCGAAGCGCAGGGCGAAGGCGAAGTAATATCCTCACCCGTCGTCATTACCGCAAACCAGAGTGAAGCCTTTATTCAGCAGGGTGTCGAAGTTCCATTTGAACAGTCGACCACCGCCGGGGCAACGGCCGTTGAGTTCAAAGATGCTGTGCTTGAGCTGCGCGTCACGCCATTGATTACACCGGATAATCGCATTCAACTGGATTTGGCGGTTAAGCAGGATACGGTGGGTGAAATCTTTGAGACCGGTCGTGGCGGTTCTGTACCGTCGATCGACACACGCGAGTTGGCGACCAATGTATTGGTCGAAAACGGACAAACCGTAGTGCTGGGTGGCATCTACGAAGAAACGCGTAACTTCAACACGACCAAGGTACCGGTACTGGGTGATGTGCCCGTCTTAGGAGCCTTGTTCCGCCGTCGTGCGACTGAAGATCAGAAGCGGGAACTGCTGATCTTTGTGACGCCGAATATTCTTGATCAACGAATTACTGTTGACTAAATAGCACAACGCGAAACCGTTAAAACCCGGCCGATCCAAACGGTCGGGTTTTTCTATTCGGTTTTTTGGCATGACCCGCAAACAGGCTGTATATATCTTCCATGCAGAACAGACCCTTTTCACCTGCTGCTGAGCGCAATCGTGAACCCATATTGCGCGTATTGAAGCAGGTATTGCCGGTTAAGGGTGATGCGCTTGAGATCGGTTCGGGCACGGCCCAGCATGTGCGATTATTTGCCCGTGAACTACTGCGATGGCGCTGGCAGCCGAGTGAATTGGCTCGGAATATGAACGAACTACAGCTTGGGTTGAGCTCGCGCGGAGATGGCCCCGCCAATATTGAATCTCCGATCGTACTCGACGTGAAGGCCGACTGGCCTGATCACATGTACGATGCGATTTATTCGGCCAACACCGCGCATATTATGAGCTGGGCTGAGGTCCAGGCCATGTTTGCCGGCGTAACACGACATCTATCGTCGTACGGTTTGTTTATTCTGTACGGGCCGTTTAAGTTTGACGATAGGCAGTACGCACAGAGCAATGCAAGGTTCGATTTGAGCCTGCGCCAGCGCGATCCTGCCATGGGTATACGCAATGTTGATGAACTTGACGGACTGGCCGATGCTGTTGGTTTGATGCGAACTGCGGAACTTGCAATGCCGGCGAACAATCATATTCTTCTGTTTCAAAAAAAGCGTCATAAGGAAAGCTAATGCAGCCATTCGTCAACCCGAAGACTCCAAGCGATGAACCATTGATCGTCAAACAGGCGCGTGCATTGTTAAGCGAAGAGCAGGATCGTGTCGCTAATGCGGCCAATCTGTCGGCGTTGATTTTCCATGAGCTGGATCAGCTCAACTGGGTTGGTTTTTATTTTCTGCAGGGCGATGAACTGGTGCTTGGGCCCTTTCAGGGGCAACCGGCCTGCGTGCGTATTGCCCTCGGGCGTGGCGTATGCGGCACGGCGGCAGCTCAGCGGCAAACCCAGCGCGTCGCCGATGTACATGCCTTCGACGGACATATTGCCTGCGATGCCGCATCCATGTCGGAAATCGTCGTGCCTTTGATAGTGGATGAAAGCGTTATCGGCGTACTCGATATCGACAGCCCGATTATCGATCGTTTCAGCGCACACGATCAGCGCCTGATCGAGCAGTTGGCGGCGATTTATACCGAATCAATCTCGGCACGAAACTGAGTGACCAGCCGACCCTGCTTAAAGTTATCGGCGAACGCAATTTCGCTCACGCTGCCGGTCGCCACGGGTCGCAGTTGCCCTGTGAACTGCCTCAGCAGTTGCTCCATACCGGGATTGTGTCCAACCAGAATAATGCCGAACTTTTCGCGGGCACAGTCTTTGAAAACGGCGGTTAGCGCAGTCGCATCCGCATTCCAGATGCGCTCATCTGCCTGATAGTCAATTTCGTCGAGACCATGCAACGCGGCTCTGGCCGTTTGCCGCGTGCGCAGCGCCGGCGAATAGCGCGCGCTCCAGGCAGATGCCTTTTCATCCTGCAGGCGCCGCAGCAGCCAGGTATTCAGGGCTTCGGCCTGGTGCTGGCCCTTACGGCTCAATGCACGATCAAAATCGCGACCGCTTGTAGAGTGTGGTTCGGCTTTGGCATGACGAATTAGTAGCAGATGCAGGTTCATAGCGCCTCTAGATAATCGAACATGGGCTGCACATCCAGGTTGCCGCCCGATAGCACGATGCCGACCTTCAGACCGCGAAACGGTTCGGCATGATTCAATACCGCGGCCAGCGCGACCGCGCCGGATGGCTCGACCACCTGCTTCATTTCAGTCCACAATGTGTGCATGGCCTGGACGATCTGCTGCTCGCTGACGGTCAGAATAGCGACGTTATGTTGCATCAGCACGGCCAGATTGCGTTGCCCGATCAACGCGCGCAGGCCGTCTGCTATCGTTTCAGGTTGATGATCGCTAACACGAGTTCCAGCGGCCAGCGAACGTGCAGCATCATCGGCTCCGGCAGGTTCAGCACCGACTACGCGCACATTGCGGTCAGCCACGGCCAGCGTGATGCCAGCCAGCATGCCGCCACCGCCAACTGGCGCGACGATCACGTCCAGATCATCAATCTGCTGCACGAATTCAAGCGCCAGCGTACCCTGACCGGCAATGATGTCATCGTGATCGTAGGGTGGAATCGGCACAAATCCTTGAGCCACCAGTTCGGCCAGGCCCTGTTCGCGTGCGGTTTGCGTGGGTGCGCAAAAATGCACCTTGCCGCCATGACGCCGCACGGCATCAATTTTTGTCTGCACTGCAGTTGCGGGCATGACCACGTGCGCGGCAAAGCCGCGAGCACGTGCCGCAGCGGCCAGCGCGGTGCCGTGGTTACCCGAGGAGTGTGTGGCCACACCGGCGCAGTCATCGTCTAATCGGGCAACCGCAAAGCTGGCACCACGCAGCTTGAATGAACCGGTCGTTTGCAGATGTTCGCATTTGAAGTACAGCTCGCAATCAGCCGCAGTACTTATGGTTTTGCTTTCTAGTACCGGCGTGCGCCGGACCAGCGATCCGATTTGCGCTAACGCTTTGTTTGAGTCGACATGCTCGAACGCAGTGGAAACAGCCATGTTTGTATAATACGCCGACCTCGTTTATTTCTCTATCTTCAGGAAAACTCATGGCGCTCAAAGGAGATCAGCCGCAGACGCCGGTGCTGCGCAAACACTATCAACCGCCGACCTGGCTGGTCGATTCGATTGACATGACAATTGTGCTGGATGCTGAACAAACGCACGTACGATCAGAGTTGCGCGTGCGCCGAAATCCGCAGCCCAGTGCTTCGAATACCGCGTTGACGCTGCACGGTGTTGGTCTCGACACGCAATCGGTACGGGTCAATGGCCGCAGACTGAGTGAAGGTGATTACGGCATTCACGGCGAAATGCTCACGATTGATGATGTGCCCGCTGCGGCCCGGATTGTGACCGAAGTGCAGATCGACCCTTCGCAGAATACGGCGCTTGAAGGTCTGTATCAATCGGGCAATAGCCTGTTGACCCAATGCGAAGCCGAGGGCTTCCGCAAGATCACCTGGTTTATCGATCGCCCGGATATCATGAGCCGTTTTCGCGTGCGCCTGGAGGCTGATGCGGGGCGTTATCCATTGCTGCTTGGTAACGGCAATCTGATCGATTCGGGCACGCTGAACAATGACCGGCACTTCGCGGTATGGGACGATCCGTTTCCCAAACCGAGCTATCTGTTTGCGCTGGTGGCGGGCGATCTGGGGTTGCTCGAAGACACGTTTACGACGATGTCGGGCCGCCAGGTAGCGCTTAAGGTGTACTCAGAACATGACAATATCGACCAGCTTGATCATGCGATGCAGTCGCTCAAAAAATCCATGGCCTGGGATGAGCAGCGCTACGGGCTGGAATATGATCTCGACGTATATCACATCGTCGCTACGCACGATTTCAACATGGGTGCGATGGAGAACAAAAGCCTCAATATCTTCAACGCGCGCTACGTGCTGGCTGATCCAGATACGGCGACCGATTTTGACTACGCAGGCGTCGAAGGCGTGATTGCGCACGAGTACTTCCACAACTGGACCGGCAACCGCGTGACCTGCCGCGACTGGTTTCAATTGACGCTCAAAGAAGGCCTGACCGTATTTCGTGATCAGGAATTTTCGGCCGACATGCAGTCGGCCGCGGTCACCCGCATTCAGAACATCGATGGGCTCATGAATCGCCAGTTCGCCGAAGATGCCGGTCCGATGGCGCATCCGATTCGACCGCAGCGCTACGTCGAGATCAACAATTTCTATACCGCCACGGTGTACGAAAAAGGCGCCGAAGTTATTCGCATGTATCAGACCCTGCTCGGGCGTGACGGTTTCCGGCGCGGCATGGATTTGTACTTTGAGCGGCACGACGGCCAAGCGGTGACCTGTGACGATTTCCTTGCAGCCATGGCCGATGCCAATGATGTTGACCTCAGTCAGTTCAGCCGCTGGTACGACCAGGTTGGTACGCCAACACTGTGCGCTAGCGCAAAATGGCTGGATGCCGAAGGCAGGCTTGAACTCAGTTTTGAGCAGAGCTTGATCGAACACGCGGATAATGCCGACCTCGGCCCCTTACTGATTCCGCTGCGGCTCGGTTTTATTGATGCCGAGGGTCGCAGCCTGGCTTCAACGCTGAATGGCGAAACGCGCAAGGAGCATCTGCTGATACTGACGGATGCGCGGCAGACGGCCAGCTTCAGCGGTTTTGAACAGCGTCCAGTGGTATCCCTTTTGCGCGGTTATTCTGCGCCCGTGACACTGGAGTTTGACTGGAGCGAGCTTGAGCTGGCGCTGCTGCTCGCGCACGATGCCGATCCGGTTGCACGCTGGCTGGCCGGCAAACGGTTGGCGGCCGGTGTGCTCGGCCGCGCAATTGAAGCACTGGAGCAGGGGCGGTCGATCGATGTGCC
>JBCCHH010000123.1:0-5565 GCA_039028855.1 Pseudomonadota bacterium
GACAGATATTGAAACTTGACGGCTGAAACGTCATCATAGGAAACAGGAACCCGAATTGAATAACGATATGACCACTGCTATCGAAACCGATCCGATGCTGTTTACCGAATCTGCGGCTAATAAAGTGCGCGATTTGATTCTGGCCGACGGCAACCCGGAGCTAAAGCTGCGCGTGTATATCACCGGCGGCGGTTGTTCCGGCTTTCAGTACGGTTTTACGTTTGATGAAGCAGCCGATGAAGATGATATCCGGGTTGAACGTGATGGTATGACGCTACTGGTCGATCCCTTAAGCTTTCAGTATCTTGAAGGTGCCGAGGTCGACTACACCGAAAACTTACAAGGTGCCCGCTTTGTCATTCGCAACCCGAATGCGGCAACCACTTGCGGCTGCGGCTCATCGTTCGGCGTCGCTTGACTCAACGGCTTGAATGTATTTTCCCAGCTTGACCGGCATGTCATTTTTCAGGCTGACCAATCGAGCGGAACCGCATAGACCCGGCCTGCCTGAACTGAGTACAGCAACATGACGATTCTGGCATTGCTAATCGGGCTGTTGATCTACCACTTCACACCGAGTTTGTCGGCCTTGCGCCGCTATCGATGGTTGACGCTGCCCGCGGCGGTGATCGCTGATCGTTCCAACGCTTGGCCCGACTGGCTACCGATGATGCTGATGTTGTTCGGCACTGTGTTGATCGGCCTGCTCGCCACAGTACTGGCCGATAACCTGGCCGGTGATTTTGGCGTGCTGCTGCTGAGCCTGCTGGTGATCATTTATACGCTGGGCCCGCGCGATTTGGACGATGATATCGAGCATGCAGTGAGCTCAGATGACGCGCGCGATAGCCTGCGCCTTGGCGTGGATGCAAATGGCGTGCAGGCCGCTGCCACCGTGCTGCATGCAGCGCTGGCGCGCTGGTTCGGCGTGATGTTCTGGTTCGTGTTGCTCGGCGTTCCGGGCGCACTGCTGTATCGCGCTGCGCGTGTCGCTCAACGCAGCCGGGTCGGCACAGGCAAGCAGCAGGCCTGGTTCCGGCATCTGCTGTTTATCCTGAACTGGCCGGTACTATTGCTGATGACGCTGGCCGTAGCCTTGATGACGGACCTGGATCGCGTACGCACAAGCTGGTCTGCTCAGACTCGTCCCTGGCAACTCAATGCGAATTGGCTCGATCAACTTGCCGTTACCCTCTGTACACCGGATTGCGATGCCCAACAGGGCCTGAACGAAGGCCAGGCGCTGGCCTGGCGCATGCTGTGGATCTGGCTGGCTGTACTCAGTATATTGCTGATGGCCGGCTGGATTGCCTGAGCACCAATCTACGCCAAAGGCTATCTGCATCGATACCGCTTGTTATTCTTGATGTTGCTGTACCACGGATACTTTTCACTACACACCTTTCTGGAGCCCGTATGAAACCTGGTCCGATTCATTTCTTTTTTGCCACTATTGTTGTTAGTACACTGGCCTTGCTGCCGCAATACAGCCTCGCCGAAACCTGGTTACGCTGCGGTCAGGTGCTAGATGTCGAAAACGGCCGACTCAACGGACCCGCCACACTTCAGATTGTTGATGATCGCATCGCAGCCATCGTCGATGGCCAGCCCGAAGCCAGTGACGGAATCATTCTGATTGACTTGAGCGAACTGACTTGCCTGCCCGGACTGATGGATATGCATACGCACCTCACGTTTGAATCCAGCCCGACGCGTTATGTCGAGCGCTTCACCAAGAACGAAGCTGATGTGGCACTCAAGTCCACCGAATATGCGCGCAAAACGCTGATGGCCGGCTTTACCACCGTGCGCGATCTGGGCGATGCCTTCAATGCCAGCATCGCGCTGCGCAATGCAATTAATAACGGCGTCATCGTTGGGCCGCGTATCTATACTTCGGGCAAATCGCTGGCAACTACGGGCGGCCACGCCGATCCAACCAACGGTTGGCGCGCCGATTTGATGGGTGACCCAGGCCCGCACGAGGGCGTACTGAACGGCGTGGCCGAAGCGCGCGCGGCCGTTCGTCAACGCTATAAGGACGGTGCCGACCTGATTAAGATCACTGCCACCGGCGGCGTGTTGAGCGTTGCCAAAAACGGTTTGAATCCGCAATTCACCGAACAAGAAGTCGCAGCGGTAATTGAAACCGCAGCCGATTACGATATGCACGTGGCGGCACATGCGCACGGCATCGAAGGCATGCGCCGCGCAATTGAAGCCGGCATTCATTCAATCGAACACGGCACGATGATGAATGAAGAAATCATGCAGCTCATGATCGAACGCGAAGTCTGGTATGTGCCAACCATCCTGGCCGGTAACTTTGTCGCCGAGAAGGCAGAAATCGAAGGCTTTTATCCGGAAGTGATCCGACCCAAGGCGCGCCTGATCGGGCCGCTGATTCAGGCCACGTTCGGGCGTGCGCATGCCGCCGGCGTCAAGATTGCTTTTGGTACCGACTGTGGCGTCTGCTATCACGGCGATAACGCACGCGAGTTCGCGCTTATGGTCGAAGCCGGTATGTCGGAAGCCGATGCGCTGCGCTCGGCTACGATCAACACGTCAAAGCTACTTGGCATCGAAGATAATGCCGGCACGCTGGAAACCGGCAAATGGGCCGATGTGATTGCCGTGGCCGGTAACCCACTGGAACAAATCGACACGCTGAACAATATGCAGTTTGTGATGAAAGCGGGCCATGTCTATCGGTTACTTGAATAAGCTCACATGATACTTATTGCCTAAAAGCTATGGTACTGTGATGCCATTCACGTTTTAACCGTTTTATTTAAGTTGATATGCCAACCGCACTGAACAAAATGCGACTGGGCTTAACCGAAGCTGGCAGCGAGAAAGAAACGATCGTTCGCCTGATTCACTGGGCCGAATGGTATCTGCGCTTTTCTGATGCCGATCACCCTGAAACGCTGGAGCGATCCAGCGTTGAATCCTTTCTGGCCGAACTCATTAGTGAACAGTTTATCGACCGCGCCGGACAGGACCAGGCCCTGGAAGCCATTTGCATTCTGTTTTCCATTAACTGCGGTGAAGTACCGGGCTGGCTCAATGACTTTCTCGAAGAGCGGCGTAAATCCAGCGCCCAGAATACGCTGTCCTATGTTGAGGTGCGCCACCTGCTCGAGCGTATGTATGGTGACGATTGGCTGGCTGCCGGGCTCATTTACGGCTCGGGTTTGCGCGTGCTTGAATGTTTTCGCCTGCGTGTGCGCGATCTGGATTTCAAAACCAATCAAATTGCCGTGCGCGCCTCCGATGACCGTATTGAACGTTGGACACCGCTGCCCGTCAACCTCGTTGCTAAGCTGAATAAACAGCTCGAGGAAATGCAGCAGCAGCATATTCAGGCTATTGTGCACGGGCAGGGCAGGGTCACGCTGCCCGGCGATATGGCCCGTACGCAGCCGCGACGAGCACGTAGCTGGGACTGGCAATACCTGTTTCCACAGCCGCTTGATGAAGACGAAGCCCGTGCGCGGCAAAACCGACCCACCCATCATAGCGAACCGACTGCATTCCGTCGCGCGCTCGAGCATGCGGCTATCGAAGCACGTATTTATCGACAAATCAGCGGCGCAACATTGCGCAACAGCTTTGCGGCACACATGGCCTTGCGCGGTGTTTCGAAAGAGCACATTCAACAAATGCTGGGTTTACGAAAAATGCCAGGCCGCCATGGCAAGCCGGAACCGCTAGCGATTAAAGGCCTGCATGTCCCGGATAAACCTCTGCCGGTAGATAAAATCACCTACCTCTAGCCGCAGACTTTTACCCTTGGCTAAGGCCAGCGCCAACCGTCACGGCATTCGGCCTTGTCCGGGGGCATCTGCATAGCCGCTTAACTCCAGATAACCCCGTCCGATAACCGCACCCTGCTCAAGCACATCGACCATCCCTTCCCAATATTGTACCGAGCGATTCCAGCGCTGATCGTCGAATACCGCGCGTACCTCGAACTGCAGCGCAGGCTCTGTTACGGTCAACTGCCACTGCAGCGGCCATTCGACGCTTTGACCATCACGCCACCAGCGCGCCGGCACAAGCTCGAAATCCTCGGCCCCTAGAATCCGATAACTTCCATCGGCTTCAACCAATGCACCGGCGCTGAATGGCGAGGCTTCGCCATCCGCCTGACGCAATCGATACAACATGAGATCACGCCCGTCTTCGAGTTGCAGCGCGAACCAGTCCCAGCCATCCAGACCTTCGCCAAGCTGGCTCGAGCCCCATTCACGATCGAGCCAGGACTGGCCATTGACAGGAATCGATTGGCCTTGAATGCGAACTTCGCCGAAGCTTTCGATGCGCGTTAGCGAGTAGTAGCGCGACGCGTTGCCCGGCTCCGGGCCTTTGCGGCTGTAGCCGGCATCGCCCTGCAGTACGATCGGCTTGGTCGGCTCGAGCATCAAATCCAGCGCAAATTGCTCTGCTTCAGCGCGCAGAAGCCAGCCGCTTTCAGTAGCTGTCACCTGCCAGTCACGCAGCCACCATTCGGTTGCGGTTGCACCCGCTAATTCGAGCGCTTCACGGGCAAAGCGCTCGTGCTGGTAAAACCGTTCATCGCGGCCGTCGCTTAGCGCCAGGTGCGCCATCCAGACCGCATCGGCGGCAAATTCAGAATCGGATCTTGCCGTGGACTCCAGCGCAAAACGAAACAGCGTGAACTGATAGCCAAAACGCTCGCCCTCCGGGCCGTCCAGATTGCCGGTGAAGTACCACCATTCATTACGATAGCCCGAATGCAAGGCATGATTAGCCGGGAAACTCATCGGCACGGCTTCGGTCACCCGACGAAACGATTCGGGTGCCGTGGCGAGCAGACCGGTACCGCTGAACTGGGCGCTCATTTGCGCTGCGCCTGAATGCACGCGCACACTCAGCCAGATCAAAGCAAGCACAACCAATGCGAGAATGATTAGGCCGTCTCTGCGCATCAGTCAGCCCGCAAATGATCGATCAATGGGCGACGCGCGATGCACAAGGCCGGATACAAGCCGGCCAGCAAACCCGCACTCATGGCCAGCGGCACGGTCCAGACAATCGGCGACAGCGGCGGCCAGTCGAGCGGCACGCTCCAACCGAACGCGCGCGGCTGGATGATACCGCTGAGCGCCATATCCATCAGCAAAGCCAGCGGCAGCGCTAGCACAAGAGCGAGTGCCGTCAGGCCACCCGTTTGCAGCATAACCAGGCCGATCAAAGCTTTTGGCGACAGGCCAAGCGCGCGCAGCGTGGCATATTCTCGTGCCCGTTCAAGACCGAGCGCCAGCAACGCGCTGGTCAAGGCGACCAGAGCAATCATGCCGACCAGCATAGCCAGCGCCCAGGAAATGCGGAACGTGCGATCGAATACCGCCAGACTCTGCTGACGGATTTCGAGCGGCGTAATCCAGCTCAGGGAAGCGGCCAGTTCGGATTGCCGCAACCGCTCGATCCACACCTCAGGCGGCTCGTTCAGATACAGACCTACGCTGTCGCGCGCCGCATCATTGAACCACTCGCGGTACTGCGCGCCGTTGATGCCGATCACGCCCTGATCACTGC
>JBCCHH010000124.1:0-5559 GCA_039028855.1 Pseudomonadota bacterium
ATATCAAGCAAGAAGATCCGCAGTGAACTGCGCATGGCCAGGTGAATTAATCTGAATCTTCTTCAGTAGCGTCTTCATCCTCGCTAATGGCAATACGCGCTAGGCCGATGAGCTGTTCATCATCACCTAACCGCATGAGCGTCACACCCTGGGTATTGCGACCAAGTTTGGAAATTTCAGCCACGGAGGTGCGGACCAGCGTGCCGGAATTGGAAGTCAACATCACATCGTCGTCCTCGGTGACCGTCAGTGCAGCCACGAGCGGGCCATTGCGCTCGCTGACCTGAATACCGATCACGCCCTGTCCGCCGCGTTTGTAGACCGGAAATTCGTCGAGGCTGGTACGCTTGCCGTAACCGTTTGCCGTGGCCAGTAGCACGTCGCCTTCATCTGCGACCATCATCGAAACCAACTGATGATCGTCTTTCAGCTTGATGCCGGCCACGCCGCGCGTCTGGCGACCCATCGGTCGCACACCCTGCTCATGGAAGCGTGTGGTTTTGCCGGATGACGAGAACAGCAGAATGTCGCGCGTGCCGTCGGTAAACGACACATCGACGAGTTCGTCATCGCCTTCGAGCAGGATTGCCCAGATGCCGTTTGAGCGGATATGCGCGAAATCCGACAAGCGCGTTTTCTTGACCCGGCCAGAGCGCGTGGCGAAGAATACGAACCAGTCCTCGGGGAATTCGCGCGTCGGCAGTACAGCATTGATGCGCTCACCCTCGTCGAGCGGCAGCAGGTTGACCATCGGCCGGCCGCGGCTGTTGTGACCGGCCTGCGGCAGTTCGTAGACCTTGGTTTTGTAGACTTTGCCGGCACTGGTGAAAATCAACAGGGTGTCATGTGTGTTCGTGACCCAGAATCGCTCGACGAAGTCCTCCTGCTTGGTCTTGGCCGCCGAGCGCCCACGACCACCGCGTTTCTGGCTCTGGTAACGATCGAGCGGCTGATATTTAGCGTAGCCGGCGTGCGACAGCGTGACGACCACATCTTCAGGCGTGATCAGATCTTCCATCGTCAGATCGAGCTGATCCTGAACGATCTCGGTCCGCCGCTCATCGCCATAACCTTCGAGAATGGCGTTGAGCTCGTCGCGAATCACCTGCATCAACGCATCCGGCTCGGACAGGATTCGCATGAGTTCGAGAATCTGACCCAGAATGTCCTTGTACTCATCTGACAGTTTTTCCTGCTCGAGCCCGGTCAGCTTCTGCAGACGTAAGTCGAGAATCGCCTGGGCCTGAGCTGCAGAAAGACGATAGCCATCTTCACTCAGACCGAATTCGGGCAGCAGATCTTCGGGCCGCGACAAGTCCGCACCCGCTTGGGCCAGCAGCGCCGCAATCGGGCCGGCCTGCCATAAACGGTTCTGCAGACCCTCTCGCGCCTCGGCCGGTGTCGGCGAGGCCTTGATCAGGGCAATAATTTCATCGAGATTAGCCAGCGCAACCGTCAAGCCTTCGAGGATATGCGCGCGTGCGCGGGATTTTTTCAGCTCGAACAGCGTGCGCCGCGTGACCACGTCGCGCCGATGCGCCAGAAACGCCTGCAGTACCTGGCGAATATTCAGCAGCCGCGGCTGATTGTCGACCAATGCGACCATGTTGATACCGAACACACTCTGCATTTGGGTCAGCTTGTATAGATTGTTCAGCACCACTTCACCGACTTCGCCGCGCTTAAGCTCGATCACCATGCGCATGCCGTCTTTATCCGACTCATCGCGCAGATCGGAAATGCCTTCAAGTCGCTTGCTCTTGACCAACTCGCTGATGTTCATCAGCAAGCGCGCCTTGTTGACCTGGTACGGAAGTTCGGTCACAACGATATGGATTTTATCGCTGTCCTCGTTCTCAAAGTGCGCGCGTGCCCGCATATAGATGCGGCCGCGGCCGGTGCGATAGGCCTCGTCGATACCGCTGGCGCCGTTGATAATACCGGCAGTCGGAAAATCCGGACCCGGCAGATGCTGTATGATGCCGTCGATGTCGAGCATCGGATCATCGATCAAAGCCAGCAGCGCGGCAATGACTTCATTCAGGTTATGCGGCGGGATGTTGGTCGCCATGCCAACAGCAATACCAGACGCGCCGTTGATCAACAGATTCGGTACCCGAGCCGGCAGCACGACCGGTTCGTGTTCGGATTCATCATAGTTCGGCGTAAAATCGACCGTTTCTTTGTCGATATCGGCCAGCAATTCATGCGCCAGCTTGGCCATACGTACTTCGGTGTAGCGCATCGCGGCCGGTGAGTCGCCGTCGACTGAGCCGAAATTGCCCTGGCCGTCGACCAGCATATAGCGCAGCGAAAACGGCTGCGCCATGCGCACGATGGTGTCGTATACGGCCGTGTCGCCATGCGGATGATATTTACCGATCACATCACCGACCACGCGGGCCGATTTTTTATACGGTTTGTTGAAATCGTTACCCAGTTCGTGCATGGCAAACAGCACGCGGCGATGAACCGGTTTCAAACCATCGCGCACATCCGGCAGCGCGCGTCCGACGATCACGCTCATGGCGTAGTCAAGATAGGATTGGCGCATCTCGTCTTCGAGATTAACCGGCAGAATTTCCTGGGTATTTTCAGCCATACTTCAGCACTTTTTAATCGGCAGGAAGGGTTTGAAATTTGTTGTTTGAATGGTCATTGAAATTGCTGATTTATAAGACTTTTTCAGCGTATCGATCGTACGGGAAACAAACCCGCTTTTTTCATTGCAATAATCATGAAATTTTAGCATAAAGCAAACATTTTTGCCCTGTCTTAAACAGCGGAACACAGTCGGTATGCAAGCAATGTATTTCAACCATCAATGTCTATTGAAAAGCAAATTTCGATACAATCCATTGCGAAATGCTGAGGTTGGTTTCTGAACGACGCAGGCAATGGCCGGATTCGACTTGGCGACGACATCGAAGCTAAACTATTAGCTAAGGTGACGGTCTCAAAACCTTAGCGAGTTTTCTGATCTATTGAGGTCTAAACTGATGCGAATTTTAATTGCAATGCTGTTCCTGTTCCCGCTTTTCGTTGGCGCACAGGAAAACGCCATTGACGCTGAAAACACGAATGACAACCCTTTTCTCAAGGAGCTACCCACTGTGATCCTGCACACCAACAAAGGGCCGATTACGATTGAATTGCTCGAAGACGATGCACCAATCTCGGTCAAAAACTTTCTCGATTACGAGCAATCCGGTTTTTACGATGGCACCATTTTTCACCGCGTAATTGGCAACTTTATGATTCAGGGCGGCGGCTTCGATCAGGATTTCAATCAGAAGTCGGCCAACGAGCCGATCACCAACGAAGCCGACAACGGTCTTTCGAATGAACGTGGCACCGTGGCCATGGCGCGCACCAACATGCCGCATTCGGCGACTGCGCAGTTTTTTATCAATGTGCAGGACAATCGCCCACTGGACCATCGCGGTAAGCAGTCGGGCGGCACCTGGGGCTATGCGGTATTTGCTCGCGTGACCGATGGTATGGACGTCGTCGATGAAATTCGTCAAGTGGCTACAGAGCGTCGTGGCCCGCACGCCGATGTGCCGGTCGAAAATGTGGTGATTGAGCGGGTCGAGATTACCGAAGACACGGCCGAGTGATCCTCTGAGTCATTCCCTGCCCCATAGTCTGTTTATTTCCGATCTGCATCTTGAGCCGGGTCGGCCTGATATCACCGAGCAGTTTCTCGCCTTCCTGTCTGGCCCGGCCAGACAGGCGGAGCGGCTGTTCATTCTTGGTGACCTGTTTGAGGTCTGGCTCGGCGACGATGCAGCAAGCGGTTTCGAACTTGGTATTGCCGAAGCGCTGAATCGGCTCAATCAATCCGGCGTACCCATCGACTTTATTCACGGCAATCGCGATTTTCTGCTGGGCGAGGATTTCTGCCGACGCGCCGGCATGCGCAAACTCAGCGAGCCTGAAAGGATTGATTTATACGATGTGCCGACGGTATTGCTGCACGGCGACATCCTGTGCACAGCAGACCAAAGCTATCAGCGCTTTCGCCAACGCGTGCAAAACCCGAGCTGGCAACAAAAAATGCTCAGCCGACCGATCTGGTTTCGGCGTTGTACCGCCGGTCTGCTCCGGCACATCAGCCGACAGCGCACGCGCAGTAAACCCGAAAAGATCATGGATGTGACCGAAGCGGCTGTGATCGAAGCGTTTGAAAAGAATCAGGTGCGACGAATGATTCACGGCCACACGCATCGGCCCGATATTCATCGACACGGCCCGGCCGAACGCATTGTGCTCGGCGACTGGCACAAGCAGGCAAGCGTGCTGCGTGTGGATGCCGAAGGTTTCGAATTAACCGCGCTCGCTCGCTGAAATCCAGCTCATCCAGCGGACAAAAAATGGCGCATCATAATGCGCCGTTGTGAGATCTTTATGCAGTTGAGCCGCTCAATCAGGCCCGCCCGTGTGCTTTGCCATCGATCGGTTGATAACCATCGGCGATACCTTTGGTTACGATCGATACAGCGTTGTGCGGATGCAGGCTTTCGAAATGCTGACAGCGGGCCCAGAAGTCAAGTACGCGATCATCTTCGTTCAATGCGGTTTGTACACGCCGACCGGCATCTTCACAAAACATCAGGTTCTTACCGTTCAAGCGCGCAAATTCCTGCTCGTCCTCACGCTTGACCGCAGTCTGCACCGGTGTTTTCAGCGCGCCTTCAATGCGATCAATCAGTTCGATAAACGGGAACGCTTCGAAGCTCTGCGCAAGCTTAACGCGCACGTCGGCAGCCGAGCGCTGACTGTGTGGTGTCGCCATAATGCCCTGCTCAGTGCCGAGCCAGGCGCGCACGCTTTCGTGTGAAATCCCTTCAGTCGAAGCAAAGTCCTTGTCGAACTGTTCCTGAATGAGCTGACGCGCAAGCGCAGCCGAGCAGGGACAGGTGCTCGAATAAGTCACTTCAAACGCCAACTCCATATCGAACTGTTTGCCTTCCAGACTGGCGATCACGCTGAACGGATAGCCGCGCCAGCCGGCATTATCGCTGGCCAGTGCCGGACGTCGAATCTGATAGTCGAAATCAATCCGCAGCATGGCCTGCGTACTCAGATCTTCATGCGAATCGAGAAAATCGCGCAGTAAATGGCGCAACGCCAGCGGCGTAATCGGATGCTCGGCCAACGCACGATCCAGGTGCAGGTATAAACGCGACATGTGAATACCACGCACATCCGGACGATTCAGATTGACGAACGCGCTAATACGCGCTGCAACCTGCATGCGCTCGCCGCTACCGGTATCAACCAGCACCGGCATTTCGATCTCGTTCATACCAACCCAATCCAGCTTACCGGCGACTTGTGCCTGAGCATGACTGGCAATATCGGGCATCGTTTCAAGACGGGTTTTCATATCCATAACACCAGAATCCTCAAAAATTTGTACTACTAGGCTGAACACCTTTCGACACAAGGCCGTACTATGCCAGACAGCCATAAACGCTAAGTGATGGTATCGTCGTATTGTAACGTAAGCCTCTGTTCCGGCTCGTCAAATCGCAATTGGAAATATCAATCGAC
>JBCCHH010000125.1:0-5495 GCA_039028855.1 Pseudomonadota bacterium
AAACTGTTTTCAATGAGAAACGTTTTGGTGCTTCCCACATCGACGTCACCGTAGAAGCGTTGATGAGAGGAGTAGAAATCGGAAGCCATTGCAATGGCGGGTCAAATGGCTGATTTTGATCAGTATCGATCAGCCACGGCGCTGTTGCTCGATGCGCATGCACCCGGTCAGCCTGGTGGTTCCGGCCAGACCTTTGACTGGCAGGCGTTCACGCCGCCGGCGCGGCCGTGGATTCTGGCCGGCGGGCTGCAGGTGAACAATGTGGCCGACGCGCTGATGCAACTGCAGCCGCCGGCACTGGATGTTTCATCGGGTGTGGAATTCGCACCCGGAATCAAGGATGATAAGCTGATGCAGCAATTCATAAAGGTAGTGCAACATGGTTGATCTAGCAGCCGTTGTTCAAAACGACCAAGCTGGCGGAAATGCAGATGCCGAATGCGCCGAAATGATGCCCGATGCGACCGGCCACTTCGGCCCGTTTGGCGGCAAGTTTGTATCCGAAACGCTGATGGCGGCGATTGAAGAACTCGAACAGGCCTGGCTCAGGTACCGCAACGACACAGAATTTCAGGCCCAGCTCGATTACGATCTGGCCCATTTCGTCGGCCGGCCGTCGCCGCTGTATCTGGCCGAGCGGCTGACCGAACACGCCGGCGGCGCACGCATCGTATTCAAGCGCGAGGATTTGAATCACACCGGTGCGCACAAGATCAACAACACGGTCGGTCAGGCATTGCTGGCCCAGGCCATGGGCAAGAAGCGCGTGATTGCAGAGACCGGGGCCGGCCAGCACGGCGTGGCCTCGGCCACGGTTGCGGCGCGGCTCGGCATGGAGTGTGTGGTCTATATGGGCGAGGAGGATATCCGTCGTCAGGCGATCAACGTCTATCGCATGAAGCTACTCGGTGCCGAGGTGGTTTCGGTCACCAGCGGTTCACGCACGCTTAAAGATGCGCTGAACGAGGCCATGCGCGACTGGGTGACCAATGTCGACGACACCTTCTACATTATCGGCACCGTCGCCGGGCCGCATCCATACCCGGCTCTGGTGCGCGATTTCAACGCCGTGGCCGGGCGTGAAGCGCGGCAGCAGTTTCAGCAACAGTATGGCCAATTGCCCGATGCGCTGGTTGCCTGTGTCGGCGGTGGTTCGAATGCGATCGGCCTGTTTTATCCGTTTATCGGTGACAAAGACGTCGCCATGATCGGCGTCGAAGCGGCCGGGCTCGGACTGTCCGGGTATGAACATGCGGCCAGCCTGTGCGCGGGTCGGGTCGGCGTGCTGCACGGCAGTCGCACCTATCTGCTCGATGACGATGCCGGCCAGATTCGGCACACCCATTCGGTCTCGGCCGGGCTTGACTATCCTGGCGTCGGCCCGGAACATGCCTGGCTCAAAGACATCGGCCGCGCGCGCTATGTCGGCATTACCGATCAAGAAGCGCTCGAAGCGTTTTATCACTGCACGCGCATGGAAGGCATCATGCCCGCGCTCGAAAGTGCGCATGCGGTGGCCTACGGCATGAAACTGGCGGCTGAAATGAACAGGGATCAGACCGTGCTGATTAATCTCTCCGGCCGCGGTGATAAAGATGTGCATACCGTGGCCGATCTAGATGGAATTACAGTGTGAGCATGAACTCCCTAGCCAATCGAATCGATCAGCGTTTTGAGCAACTGCGACAAGCCGGTCGCAAGGGTCTGATCCCATACATCACCGCCGGTCATCCGAAGCCTGAGGCGACCGTGGCGCTGATGCATCGTGCCGTCGCCTCAGGCGCCGACCTGCTTGAACTCGGCATGCCGTTTTCCGACGTCATGGCCGATGGCCCGGTGATCCAGCGGGCCTGTCAGACTGCGCTTGAAGCCGGTACCGATCTCGATGCGGTGCTGGCGATGGTGCGTGAGTTTCGCCGGGACGACAGCGCTACGCCAGTGATTCTGATGGGCTATATGAATCCGATCGAACGGCGAGGCGCGCAGGTGTTTGCCGGTCAGGCGGCCGAGGCCGGTGTCGATGGACTGCTGATCGTCGATTGTCCGTTTGATGAGGCCGGCGAGTTCAAACAGCTTCTGGATCAGGCCGGTCTGCATCAGATTTTCCTGGTCGCGCCGACCTCAACCGAAGATCGCATCCAGCGCATGGCGCCGATGGCCGGTGGCTTTGTTTACTATGTTTCGCTCAAGGGTGTGACCGGCGCGGCGACGCTGGATGCGCAGTCACTTGGGCCCGCGATTGCGCCGATCCGCAACGCAAGCGATTGCCCGATTGCGGTCGGCTTTGGCATCAGCACGCCCGAGCAGGCCGCGGCTGCGGCCGCGGTGGCCGATGCAGTAGTGATCGGCTCGGCGCTAGTCTCACGGCTCGATCAGGCCGGATCGGTCGAGCAGGCGCTTGCAATCGCCGCTGACTATCTTGACCCGGTGCGTACCGCACTCGATGCGGTCGCCTCACCATCGCTGCAGCAGGCCCACGCATGAGCTGGTTTCAGAAACTGATGCCGGCCGGCATCCGCACCGACGGCGGCAAGTCGCGCAAGGTGCCCGACGGCCTGTGGACGCGCTGCAAGCAGTGCGAATCAGTACTGTACAGGCCTGAGCTGGAGCGCTCATTGATGGTCTGCCCGAAGTGCGATCATCATATGAGTCTGTCCGGTCGCGCGCGACTCGATCTGTTTCTGGATGCGGAAAACCGGGTCGAACTGGGCACTGAGTTGCGTCCGGTGGATCGACTCAAATTTCGCGATAGCAAACGCTACCGCGACCGCCTCACAGCCGCGCAAAAAGCCACCGGCGAAGACGATGCCATGGTCGTGATGCGTGGCACGTTGATGGGTTTGCCGCTGACGGCCTGCGCGTTCGATTTCAAATTCATGGGCGGTTCGATGGGTTCGGTGGTCGGTGAAAAATTCATTGCCGGTGTTAATTCGGCGCTTGAACATCGTCAGCCGATGGTCTGCTTCAGTGCGTCGGGCGGCGCGCGCATGCAGGAAGGTCTGTTTTCGCTGATGCAGATGGCTAAAACATCGGCCGGGCTGGCCAAATTGTCGGAACAGGGTCTGCCGTATATTTCCGTACTTACGCATCCGACCACGGGCGGCGTTTCAGCCAGCCTGGCCATGCTCGGCGACATCAATCTGGCAGAACCCGAGGCGCTGATCGGTTTTGCCGGCCCGCGCGTGATTGAGCAGACCGTGCGCGAAAAGCTGCCGGAGGGCTTCCAGCGCTCGGAATTTCTGCTCGAAAAGGGTGCCATCGATTTGATTGTCGACCGGCGTGAACTGCGCGGCAAGATTCATCATCTGCTCAGTCTGTTGCTCGGTGGTTTTGGCGATCGTGTGTTGCACGAAGGGCAGGTTGAGCCTGACACGACACCCGAGCCGCAACCGTCGCCTGAACCACCGTCGGAATTAGCCTCCAAGCCGGGTGACATCGAATAGACCATGACGGACACAGCACGGCTCGAATCGGCCGCGTTGCAGCAATGGCTGAATCGACTCGAACAGCGCTCGCCCGAGGCGAGGATCAAACTGGGCCTTGAGCGTGTGCAGCAGGTGCTGGATCGCCTGGCGCCGGATTTTTCTGACACCAAGATCATCACGGTCGGCGGCACCAACGGCAAGGGTTCGACGGTGCGCTTTCTTGAAAGCATCTACACCACGGCCGGCTATCGCTGCCTGGCCTATACCTCGCCGCATCTGCTTGAGTTTGCCGAGCGCTTTCGCCTGGACGGTGAAAATCTGGCTGATGACCGCATTGTTGAGGCATTGGACGTTGTCGAGAGGACGCGCGGCGAGATCGTGCTGACCTATTTCGAGCACGTCACGCTGGCCGCGTTTTACCTGGCTGGCTGGCTCAAACCGGCAGTATTGCTGCTCGAGGTCGGCCTTGGTGGTCGGCTCGATGCGGTCAACGCGGTCGATGCCGATGTGGCCATCATCACTTCCATCGGGCTCGATCATCAGGCCTGGCTCGGCAATACCCGTGCCGAGATCGCATACGAAAAAGCCGGCATCGCCCGCGTGGGTAAGCCACTACTGCTAATGGAGAAACAACCTCCTGAGGGCATGTTGGACACTTTGACCGAGTATGGTGCGGATATACACCGGGCTGGCTGGGATTTGAACTGGCGCTGGACAGGCGCGCTGATCAATGTTCAGGTTCAAAACACGGAGGAGCTAGTTACGTTCACAGAGTTGAAGCCTGGTTTGCCAGGACGGCATCAGGCGGGCAATGTAACGGCCGCCATTGCAGCGGCACTGGAGTTGCTGCCATCGCTGCCGGTCAGTAAGGCAGATATTTATAACGGCATTGCTCAGGCTAGGCTGGCGGGTCGCTTTCAACAGGTGCTTGAACATCCGCCGTGCTACATTGATGTCGCGCACAATCCTGCCTCGGTGCGTGCCTTACGCGCACAGCTCGACGGCTTTGATGGCACTACGCGTGCTGTGTTTGCCGCGTTTCGCGACAAGAATATAGCGGCTATGATCAGGTCGATCAGCGGCCGAATCGATCATTGGTATGTAGCCGGCCTGAACGGACCGCGCGGTCAGTCGGGCAATGAGTTGAACGCCCTGTTTGAAACGATGCCTGTGCATGCAACGGTAGACGCGGTAAAATCGGTGCCCGACGCGCTTGAACTCGCGCTGGCCGATGCCCGCCGTGCGCCCACAGCGCAACACGAACGAATCGTGGTGTTTGGCTCTTTCATCACGGCCGCCATAGCGATTCGCCATCTGAAAACCCCAACCGGTTGAGGTGTATGGAAAAGGTACTCAAGCAACGCCTGATTGGCGCCACCATTTTGATTGCGCTGGCTGTGATCTTTTTGCCGATGCTGCTGGTCGGCCCAGATGATGATATGTCGGTCGACTCGATGGATTTCGACATACCGCCCGTGCCCGATGATGCGCGCGAAGTCCGCCGCATTCCGTTGGACCCGGAAGCGGCGCGGGTACGTGATTCGGATGTGCCTGCGGTTCGTCAAGCTGACGATCAGGTTCAAGATGACATCGCTGCGGCTGAGCCGTCGGACTTCACGCGTCCGCTCGGTGAGTCGGCCGAGCAATCAGCAGCGCAATCGTCAGAACAGCAGCCAGATGAAATCGTGCTGCGACCTGAAGTTCGTAGCGATCCGCCCGGTTCCGAGTCTGAACCGGAACAGACCGCATCGCTTGGTGCGAATGATCCTCAACCGGTTGCTTCAACGCCCGTCAGTGAGCCTGCGTCTCAAGCTCGGGTCGAGGCCAGCACAGCGGATGGTTCGTGGGTGGTGCAGGTGGCCAGCTTTGGTTCGGCCGCATCTGCGGCAAGCGTTCGGCAACGGCTCGAGGCGCTTGGTCACAATGTGATTCAGGACAACATTAGCCAAGGCGGCAACAATCTGATTCGGCTTAAAACCGGCCCGTATGCGGATCGTTCCGGAGCCGACCGTGCCCGTGCGCAAATCGCCGCGACCGTTGAAGGCGTAGCGCCGATTGTGCGCAGCAGCG
>JBCCHH010000126.1:0-5480 GCA_039028855.1 Pseudomonadota bacterium
GCTTGTCGACCGTTTCGTGCAATCGTCAGGCGAGCGATATGCGGGCCTAGAGCGGCCTGAATGAACTCACAGTTGATGCTGTGGTCGTCAACCGCAAGCACGTTCAATTCATGCAGTTCGTTATCATGCGTTTCTTTACTGCTCATTCTGTCAATATACCCGCATGTGGATGAAATTCCAAAGTGTATTGCGTCCGTCGAATGCTGCAGTTGCTGTTATTGGTTTGCTTGCGGTTTTTGTCAGTGGGTCTTTGTTGGCTGAGACTGGTCTGCAATGGCGCATCGAAGCCGATCGGCTTGAAGTCTACGGAATTGAAATTGATCGCACCAGTGCTAGTCATCGAATGACCGATCATAAATCCGGGCATGCACTACATTTTCATGTCGAAGGCCTGCATCATTCGCTGATTGGGCCGGCAGGCGAGGTTGTATTGAGTTGCTCAAGCACGCATTGGAGCGAATGTCGCACTGCATCAGTACTGTGGCAGCGGCCCAATGGGATGTCACAATCCGGTCAGCTGCGGTTACGCGATGCAGAACTGACGCTCGATCTGCAGCCCATGCACGCAGTTTGGGCACTTGGTGCAGCTGTGCCGACGCTGAAAATCAAAGAATTTCCGGTCGCGTGGTTAGCCAATGATTCTGCCTGGTTGCAGGAGTTGATCGGTTTAAGCGGCAGCGTTGATTTGGACCTGCGCTTGGGTGAACCCGATTGGCGGTTCTCCGGCGGTCTTAGTGCGCTTTCGTTTGACACCAGCGATGGCCAGGTGGCAGCAGCGGAACTGGGCCTGGATTTCAAAGGCCATTGGTATCCGCTCGAGCGCGATGTCGATCTGGTGCTGCACTGGGATCAAGGCGAAGCCTTGTTTGGTCCGCTGTATATTCCGCCGCCCGAGCTTCCATTTGAACTTCATCTTAAGACCAATTTATCGGCAGCAGACCAGCCGCTGGCGGCAAAGATAGAGCTGGCGCAGAGCGATCAATTACGGCTTCAGGCTGCAATTCAGTGGCCTTCACATAACGATATCGCCATCCAGAACCTGGCAGCCAGCATCCAGGTCCAGGCTATGCAGTTAGCCTCAATGTGGCGACAGGGCCTGGAGTCGCTGGCTGAATCATACGGTCTTGCCGGTTTACAGCCGGCCGGCAATGTGCAGGCACAAGTTCAGATCCATGCCGGTCAGGTCCAGCAGGCTAAACTGCAGTTTGAAAACGTACAGATCGATGATGAGCGTGAGCGCATCCGCCTTGAAAATGTAAATGGAGCGCTTGACCTCAGAACCGATATTGGCGCGCTGGAGCTGGATCTGAGCTGGCAGGACGCGCTATTGATGGGGCTGGATCTGGGTCCCAGCGAGCTGATGCTGGATTCGAATGAATCCGGCGTGATCGAACTCGTTAATCCACCATTTCGCCAACCGTTGCTGGATGGGCATCTGGTCGTGCATCAATTGCAGTGGATCGACTGGCTCAGTGAAACACCGAGTTTTGTGTTGCATGCAGAGTTGGAGCCGATTCAGCTTGCCAGCGTCAGTCGTGCCTTCGGTTGGCCGTTGCTCGGTGGCGAGTTATCGGGCTATTTGCCCGGTATGCACTACAACCAGGGCGTGCTGGAATTTGATGGCGGCATCAGCGCATCGATTTTTTCCGGTGCGCTGCAGATCAGTAATCTGGCCGTCGAGCGGCCGTTTGGTCCGCTACCGGCACTGGCGGCCGATATTGAATTCAGCCAGTTTGATTTATTCGAGCTGACCGGTGCATTCGATTTCGGCAGCATGCAGGGTCGACTGAATGGCTATATGCGCGATTTGCGACTGCTCGACTGGCAGCCGGTAGCGTTTGACGCCTGGCTGGCGACCGACCCCGAAACGTCCGACAAGCGTCGCATCAGCCAGCAGGCGATTGATTCAATCTCCAGCCTCAGTGGTGCGGGCGGGGCGGTATTGTCGAATACCGTGCTGCGGGTGTTTGAGGATTTTCCGTACGCGAACGTCGGTCTTGGTTGTACATTGAGCGAAGGCATATGCCAGATGCGTGGCTTAAACGAGCAGGAAAACGGTGGCTATCTGATTGTTGAAGGTCGTGGTTTGCCGCATCTCGACATCATCGGCTACCAGCGTCGCGTTAACTGGACGCGCTTGCTGAATCAGATCCAGTCGGCCACTCGGGGTGGCGTTAGTATTGGCCAGCCGGGTTCGAATTAAGCGACACCGAAGCGGTATAAATGCGATGCTCTGATACACTATTCAGCATTGATTCATGACGTTTGCGCGACGCTAAGCAGGCGCTTAACGCGCACAAACCATTATTTAGGAGAACAGGTCAATGACGACGACAACCATCAAATGGGCGCTGGCCATCGTGCTTGCGCTGATCACCGTGGCATGCGTTACGATCAACGTGTATTTTCCCGAAGCGGCTGCTGAGCGTGCGGCGGATCGATTCATTCAGGACGTGATTGGCGCACCAACAGAAGAGGCTGGCGATGCCGCTCAGGTGCCGGAAGCGACCAGCTCCAGTCTTATTGCGGGTGTGGTCAACCTGTTGATCCCATCGGCCCATGCGCAGCAGGCCGATATTGATATCCAGACGCCGCAGATCAACCAGATTCGCGATCGCATGCGCGATCGGCATCAGTCGCATCTAGCGGCCTGGTTCGATGCGGGCGCGATCGGCCTCGATAACGACGGCCTGGTGCAGGTGCGCGATCGCAGCGCAGTCGGCCTGTCCGAGCGGCGTGAGCTGGAGCAGCTTGTGCGCGAAGAAAACGCGGATCGCAATGCGGTGTATCGCGAGATTGCCGTAGCCAACGGGCAGCCCGACTGGCAGGATCAGATTCGCGACACTTTTGCGCGGCGCTGGGTGGCCAATGCGCGCCCGGGCTGGTACTACCAGAATGCTGAAGGTAGCTGGGTGCAGAAATAAGCATAATCGAACGGTTAGCGACTGAAGCAATACTTTGGCCCGTAGAAACCGACGCCGGCGTTTGCCGGACGAGCCGATTGTGCTTGATATCAACGATCTGTCGCACGACGGTCGTGGGGTGGGTCGGCACGAAGATAAAGTTACTTTTGTGCATGGTGCGCTGCCTGGTGAACGCGTGCATGCACGCTTGCGCGGACGTAACCGTACATTCGATGAAGCAGTCACTTTATCGGTTGAGCAGGCCAGTGCCGATCGCATAGAGCCGAAATGCCCGTGGTTCGGTTACTGCGGCGGTTGCGCGCTACAGCATTTGTCGCACCAGGCTCAACTGCACTGGAAGCAGTCGCGGCTGGCCGAAAATTTTCGCCGCATTGGTCAGGTTGAGCCGAATCGCTGGCTCGAACCGATCGCCGCCGATCCGTGGTTCTATCGACGGCGCGCGCGTCTGAGTGCGCGTCTGGTGCCGGGCAAGGGTCGTGTGCTGGTCGGTTTTCGCGAAATCGGCGGTCGCTACGTGGCCGATATTGAGCATTGTTCAATACTCGATCCGGCCTTTGCCGAGCGGCTGATGTCGTTATCGGCATTGATCGGTGAATTGTCTACGCCCGATCGCATTGCCCAGGTCGAATGCGCGGCCGGCGACGACAGCGCCGCGATTGTGTTGCGTCATCTGGAGCCGCTGACAGAACAGGATCATGAACGACTGATTCAGTGGTCGCAGAAAAACACTGTGTGCGGCCAGCCGATTGCGGTCTATCTGCAGCCCAAAGGGCCGGATACGGTGCATTTGCTGACGCCCGATTCGCATCAGTTGAGCTACCGCCTGGATCAATACGGCTTGACCATGCAGTTTCACCCGCAGCATTTCATTCAGATCAATGCAGTGGTCAATCGCGCGCTGATCAATCGTGCGCTGGAACTTATGCAGGCGAAGTCAGGCGAACATGTGCTTGACCTGTTCTGTGGCCTGGTTAATTTCTCGCTGCCGCTGGCTACGCAGGCCGGCCGGGTCACGGGCATTGAGTTAGAGCCAGCGCTGATTCAGGCCGCGACCGCCAATGCCAGGCTCAATCAGTTGAGCAACGCACAATTTATTGCTGCCGATTTGACTCAGGATGTCGATCGACTGGCGTTCATGAAAACCCGCTACGACGGTATCTTGATTGATCCACCGAGATCAGGTGCAGCCGAAATTCTGCCGCTGGTCGCGGCCACACATGCAGCGCGGCTGGTCTATGTTTCCTGCGATCCGGCCACGCTGGCGCGCGATGCGGGCATACTCGTACAACAGCACGGCTACACGCTTGAGGCGGCAGGCATTGCCGATATGTTTCCGCATACCGCGCACGTGGAGTCGATTGCGTTGTTTACACGAACCGAGGCGTAGATCGCATGTCAGGCCCACTGATCGTTGGAATTGATGGAGCTGAGCTCAGCGCTGAAACGCGTGAAATGCTTATGCATCCGACCATTGGCGGCATAATTCTATTTACCCGCAACTATGCCGATCCCGATCAGCTACGAAGCCTGACCAGAGAGTTGCGCCAACTGCGTAAACCGCGACTGCTGCTGATGGTGGATCAGGAAGGCGGACGGGTCCAGCGCTTGCGCAATGCGTTTACCGCATTGCCGCCGCTTTCGCTGCTGGGTCGCTGGTATCAGAGCCATCCGCAGCGTGCGCTTGATATGGCATATCGGCATGCACGTGTGATGGCGGCCGAGGTGTTGGCCGTCGGTGTCGATATGAGCCTGGCGCCGGTGATCGATCTCAATCGCGGCAGCTCGGTGATTGGTGATCGTGCGTTTAGCAGCGAGCCCGAGGAAATCATCGAACTGGCCGGACATTATCTGGCCGGCATGCATGATGCGGGTATGAAAACCTGCGGCAAGCACTACCCGGGCCATGGTTCGGTCGAGGCCGACAGCCATTTTGAAATCGTTCAGGACGAGCGTTCGCTATTGGCGATTGAGCAGGATCTGCAGCCGTTTATCGCACTGCATGGCAAGCTTGATAGCATCATGCCGGCGCACGTTTGTTACCAGAGCGCAGATGATCGACCGGCCGGTTTTTCGCATTTTTGGATTCAACAGAAACTGCGTGAGCAGATCGGCTATCGCGGTGTTGTGATATCGGACGATTTGGATATGGCCGGCGCAACCATTGCCGGCACGATGCTGGATCGCTGGCAATCCTGTCATGCAGCAGGTTGTGATCTGGCACTGGTCTGCCGGCCTGAATCAGTAGCACCGCTACTCGATGAGCTGGATGCGCTGCATCAGCCGTTGCCCGATACCAGTGCCAGTATTCGCAAACTCTATGGGCGTGCGGCTTTTGCGTTTAAAGAACAGCTCACCGTACCCGAATTTCGCGCCTGGCGCGATTCCCTAAATCGATTATCGGAGGCACATAGTGATTGAATGGCTTGAAGGCTTCGGCGCTGCGTTTGGCCTGAATCCATGGACAGTCAAGGTTTTTTTGGTCGTACTTGGTGCGCTGCTGCTGGATTTCATTTATCGCAAATTTGTCAATCGTCTGGCCAGGCTGGCGCGGCGCAC
>JBCCHH010000127.1:0-5475 GCA_039028855.1 Pseudomonadota bacterium
CAGTCGCTTAATTGGGCTTGGTGTGAGCTTGCGCCCGCGACCGGCCGGCAGATCGGGCTGGGTCAGAACGGCAACGATATGCTGGGCCGGCTGTTTCTCAATCAGCCAGCGCAGCGTTGGGCAGGCAAATTCCGGCGTACCGGCAAACAGAATGTTCAATGAAGGCGGTTCCGCAACGGCTTGATCAGGCTCTCAGACTGCCTGTCCAACGGCTTCGCGCTGCTGTACGCGAAGCTGCTTTTTCATGCGCTTTTCGATCATGCGACGCTTAAGCGGGGATAAGTAGTCGACAAATACCTTGCCGTCGAGATGGTCGATTTCATGCTGAATGCACACGGCCAGCAGTTCATCGGCATCGATTTCAAAAGTCTCGCCATCACGATCCAGCGCGCGCACCCGAATATGTTCGGCCCGCTCGACCTTGGCATATTCGCCCGGTACCGAAAGACAGCCTTCATCGCAGATCTGTTTACCTGTGCGGTTGATGATTTCCGGGTTGATAAACAGTTGTGGCTGATCCTGCGTTTCGCTTAAATCCAGCACCAGCATACGGATATGCCGGTCAACCTGGGTTGCGGCGAGGCCGATACCGCGCGAGGCGTACATCGTTTCGAGCATATCGTCGGCAAGTTGACGAATGGAATCCGTGACTTCAGTCACAGGCTCGGCCACGCGACGCAGACGCGGGTCCGGGTATTGCAAAATACTTAACTGGCTCATGACATGAACAATCTTGTTTAAGGCCTCAAAATGATTGCACATTTGAGGTGGAAAAAATCTCAACTACAGGTATGATAGCGCAGGATAGGCCGTAAAACACCGATATGCTGATCGCGAAATGCCGGGCTGCGTAAATGGGAGGAACCAATGAACAAGTTGTGGCTGGGAATGATTACCTTTGTACTGATGCTGGCAATCCCGTATTCGCTGTTCGCACAGGACAATGCATCCGCAGCAGGTCAAGAAATTGAAGTCCGAGATGACCATCCCGGTGAATATGTCGTCCAGGAAGGCGATACCTTGTGGGACATTGCCGGCCGTTTCTTGACTCGTCCGTGGCAGTGGCCGGCCATCTGGCAAGCCAATCCGCAAATTGATAACCCCCATCTGATTTATCCGGGCGATCGCCTTTCACTCGTATATATCGATGGTCAGCCGCGCCTGTTGCTGAACGCAAACGCAGATCAGCGGCTCAGTCCACAGATCAGGCGCGAGGCGATAACCGGGCCTGTGACTTCAATTCCGTTGGATGTGATTGAGGAATTCCTCGAAAAACCGCGCGTGGTCTCGGCAAATCAGCTAGCCGATATGCCGTATGTGGTTGCAAATGAAGATCGACGCTATTTCGCTGCTGAGCCAAACCGGACGTTTGTGCGCGGCATGAGTAACGCCCGTGTCGGTGATGAGGTGATCGTGGCGCGTCTCAACGCCCAGTTCGTTGAGTATGAAAAAGACGGCCAAAAAGTGATCCGACAGAATCGAATGCGCAGCAACCGGGGTGCGGTTTCCTCGGATGAACGGCCGATCAACAGTAATCAAGGCCGGCGCCTGTTACCGTTTGTTGATCGGGTGTTAGATCGCGGTGGCGAAATTGTGGCCTACCAGCTATGGGAAGTTGCGCGTGCCCGGGTGGTCCAAACCGGTGAGCCGGCAACGCTGGAATTGACGGAATCGGAGATAGAAGTCGCGGCCGGCGATTATGTGATGCCAATGGATCCGTATTTATACGACTTGACGTTTTTCCCGCGCGCACCCGGGTTTTCAGTGCCTGAAGGCGCAGCCGTGATTGGCTTGAACGGTGGTGATTTTGCCGTTGGCCATTATCAGGTGGTCTCGCTCGGCATCGGTGCCAACGATGGCGTCTCACCCGGTCATACTTTCTCGGTCTTTCATCCTGGTGATGAAGTGCGCGATCCGTTTTACGAGGGTCTGCGCGGCCGGCCTGAACCGATCAATGTCTCGGGCCGAAATGTCGATCTGCCAGATCAGTATGTGGCCCAGCTTATGGTGTTTCGCGCGTTCGATCGAGTCAGCTTTGGCCTGATCGTCGACGGCAAGCGCGGTGTGCAACGAGGCGATCTGCTGGCACATCCCGACCGTCGCTTATAAACATACGACACATTCGCGGCTGTTGCTGCTGCACTGAGGTTGAATGGGGGTAGACGCAGATCTGAATAGTTGGTTGAGACTCCTGCTCGCGCCGGGACTGGGCGCGGGCACGCTTGATCGACTTGAGCTGCAGCCAGAAGACTGGCCCGATCTGCCTGCACGAACAGCACCAGAGTTGAAACAACTGGGCTTGAATACCGCAATTGTACGTGCGCTGCACAATCCAGCGCCAGATCGTTTGCAGGCCTGTCTCGACTGGTTGGCCATACCCGGTCATCATGTTCTGACGATCACCGACCCGCTGTATCCACCATTGCTCAGACGCATTGATGATGCGCCTTTGCTGCTGTTTGTCAACGGCGATGTCGAAGTGCTGGTGCGGCCGCAACTGGCCATTGTTGGCAGCCGCAACGTGACGGCTGGTGGCCGTGAGCACGCGCGAGAATTTGCCTACACGCTGAGTCGGGCCGGTTTTGTCATCACTTCGGGCCTGGCGCTGGGTGTGGATGGTGCTGCGCATAAGGCTGCAATTGAAGCCGGAGGCTTGACCGTTGCGGTCGGCGGTACCGGCCCCGATCAGGTGTATCCGGCGCGGCATCGCGATCTTGCGCATCGAATTGTGGATAATGGCGCGGTGATCTCTTCGTTCGCACCCGGTGTTGGCCCCCGACCCAGCCACTTTCCGGCGCGTAATCGAATCATCAGCGGTATGAGTCTGGGCGTGCTCGTGGTTGAAGCCGGAGAACAGTCGGGTTCACTGATTACCGCGCGGCTGGCTGGCGAACAGGGTCGCGAAGTATTTGCCATTCCGGGTTCGATTCGCAACCCGATGGCGCGCGGCTGTCATCGCTTGATTCGTCAGGGCGCCAAGCTGGTTGAAACGCCACAGGAAGTGGTTGAAGAGTTACAGCCGCTCAGCCAGGAGCTTGCCGACAGTTTGATTAGCCTGATCGATAGGCCGAGTAGTGCACAAGCCGAGTCCAGCTTATGCGAGCCGCCGAATGCGCAACCCGGGGATCGGCAAGTCCAGCGGCTGCTTGAAGCGGTTGGCTTTGATCCGACACCGATTGACGACATTATCGAGCGATCGCAAATGCCTACGCAGGCGGTGTCGTCGATGCTGCTGATGCTAGAGCTCGAGGGTCAGGTCAATGCGCATGCCGGCGGCCGCTACAGTCGCAGTAGGTGATCGATGGCCGTATGACCCTATATAAGGAGTGAACACAAGATTGACATAAACGATTATGCTGGGCGCTACTATTCTCTGGCAGTGCCTGATTGAACAAGCGGTCGCCAAATTGACTGTGCAATAGAGAAAGCATGGAGCACCAATGAAAGAAAACGTACTTGACCTGCTCATGTATCTGTTTGAAAACTATATCTATGACGAACCCGAAGCCGAGCCCGATCGGGAAGATTTAAGTGAAAGCCTGGAACAGGCGGGCTTTTCAAGCCGCGAAATCGAGCGCGCGTTCAGTTGGCTTGACGGCCTGGCCGAGCAACGCCAGACACCCGACATGGCCGAGCATTCGGCAGATCCGCTACGCTTATTCAGCCTTGATGAGATCGACCGGATTGATGTTGAAGCGCGTGGTTTTCTGATGTATCTAGAAAACGCCAATGTGCTTGACCCGGCTCGTCGCGAGCTGGTACTGGATCGTTTGATGGCGCTCGATGCCGATGAAATTGGACTTGAAGATTTGAAATGGGTAGTGCTGATGGTGCTGTTCAATCAACCGGGTCAGGAGGCAAACTACGCCTGGATGGAAGACCTGATGTTCGATGATGAGGGGCAATACCGGCACTAGTGCAAACGTAAGCCGAATGAGCAAAAAGTCGGCCGGTGGGAAAGAATTTATGGCAAAAAACCTGCTGATCGTCGAATCGCCGGCCAAGGCGACGACCATCAATAAGTATCTTGGCAAGGATTTTGAAGTGTTGGCCTCCTACGGCCACGTGCGCGATCTGGTGCCGCGTGAGGGCGCGGTGGATCCTGAACAGGGCTTCAAAATGAATTACGACCTGATCGAGCGCAATAAAAAGCACGTTGATCGCATTGTCAAATCGGCACGCAAGGCCGATGCCGTGTATCTGGCAACGGATTTGGATCGTGAGGGGGAGGCGATTTCCTGGCATATTGCTGAAATTCTCAAAGACCGTGGCGTTAAGAACAAACAGCCGGTGCAGCGCGTGGTGTTCAGCGAGATTACCGAGCGCGCGGTGCAGCAGGCGATTGAAAATCCGCGTGACCTGGCCGGCTCACTGGTCGATGCGCAGCAGGCGCGCCGTGCGCTCGATTATCTGGTCGGCTTTAATCTGTCTCCCCTGCTGTGGAAAAAAGTTCGCCGGGGTCTGTCGGCCGGGCGCGTGCAGTCACCTGCGTTACGAATGATTGTCGAGCGTGAGGAAGAAATCGAGCGTTTCGAGCCGCGTGAATACTGGACGATTGAAGCCGATCTTGGGCAGGATAAAGATAATCCCTTTGTCGCCAATCTGGTCAAGCTCGACGGCCGCAAGCTCGAACAGTTCGACATTACCGATACCGATCGCGCTCATACCGTGCGCGAGCAGATCGAGCAGGCCGCGAACGGCCAGTTCACGGTCGCGCGTATCACCAAGCGCCAGCGTCGGCGCAACCCAGGGCCGCCGTTTATTACCTCGACCTTGCAGCAGGAAGCCGCGCGTCGATTACGCTTTACAACTCAGCGCACTATGCGTATCGCGCAGCAGTTGTACGAAGGCGTCGATACCGGTCGCGGTCAACAGGGCCTGATCACCTATATGCGGACCGATTCGGTTGTACTGGCGCAGGACGCGATCAACGAGATTCGCGCAACGATCGGTAGTGAATACGGTGCTTCATCGGTACCCGAAAAGCCGAATTTCTACAAGAGCAAGAGCCGCAATGCGCAGGAAGCGCATGAGGCGATCCGCCCGACCTCGGCTGCGCTAACACCGATCCGGCTCAAGTCACACTTGAGCGACGACCAGTACAAGCTGTATCAACTGATCTGGAATCGTGCCGTCGCCAGCCAGATGATTCCGGCTGTGTATGACACCGTCGCCGCGGAGTTCGATGTCGGCCCGGGGGTGTTTCGCGCCAATGGTTCGACCTTGATCGAACCGGGCTTTCTCAAGGTCTATCAGGACAATAAGACCGAGAAAGACAACCGTCTGCCCGAACTCGAAGAAGGTGATGCGGTGCTGCTGCAGCAGGTTCGGCCCGAGCAGCATTTCACCGAACCGCCGCCGCGCTATTCCGAGGCGAGCCTGGTCAAGGCGCTCGAAGAGTACGGCATCGGTCGCCCATCGACCTATGCCTCGATTATCCAGACGCTCGAGATCGGCGTATTCGCGATCTTTGAG
>JBCCHH010000128.1:0-5474 GCA_039028855.1 Pseudomonadota bacterium
TGCAGGTGCAAATAATGACATAAATGCTGAAGCCATGCATTGTGCATGGAGACCACAGGTTAGAAGTGCTATCAAAGCGCTGGTCCAGCATGGCACCACAGTCCGGCGCTTGCGCATTTACCTGAACAGGCCTTGGGCGCGGTATCATACTCGGCTTATTCACGCTCGGTTTGTGTGGGCTGGTGGATGACTCGAAGCATGGCTCTAGTGTACGAATATGCGGGCTAAAAAACTCGACCATCCAGCCTTGCAAGATCGGGCGTTAGTAGATCGAATAGTATTGATGGAATGTTGGAGCGAGTATGGCTAATTACGGCGCGAATGATTTAAAAAATGGGCTCAAGGTTTTATTGGATGGCGAGCCGCACAATATTGTCGAAACCGATTTCGTTAAACCCGGTAAGGGTCAGGCGTTTACGCGCATTCGCGTGCGAAACCTGAAAAATGGTCGGATTGTCGAGAAAACGTTCAAATCGAATGAGTCGGTCGAATCGGCCGACATCTTCGAGAAAAATGTTCAGTATCTGTATTCCGACGGCGAATTCTGGCACTTCATGGACCCGGACAGCTTCGAACAGCTGGCTGCCGACGCGACGGCCGTCGGTGACGGCGCCAAGTGGCTGAAAGAAGAGGATCAGTGCCAGGTGACGCTATTCAACGGCCAGCCGATTACCGTGCTGCCGCCGAATTTTGTCGAGCTGAAAGTCGTCAGCACCGACCCGGGCGTGCGCGGCGATACCTCCGGCGGCGGTGGCAAGCCGGCCGAAATGGAAACCGGCGCGGTTGTCCGGGTTCCGCTGTTCATCAACGAAGGCGAACTGCTGCGCATTGATACACGCACCGGTGAATACGTCGGCCGGGTCAAGGACTAAGGCTTTGATCGCACTGCTGCCGCGCTGGATTGTTCCGGTCGTGCCCGAGGGGCGCGTGCTGGAGCAGCATGCGCTGGTGATCGAGACCGATAGAATCGCGGCGATACTGCCGATTGAAGAGCTGACGGCCCAATTCCCCGGTATCGAGCAACAGTCATTGCCCGAACATGTTCTGATACCGGGTTTGATTAATATGCACACGCACAGTGCGATGAGCCTGCTGCGCGGCGTGGCCGACGATCTGCCGCTGATGCGCTGGCTCGAAGACCACATCTGGCCGGTCGAGCAGGCATTGATGGGGCCGGACTACGTCAAAGCCGGTACCGAACTGGCCATGGCCGAAATGCTGCGTGGCGGCACGACCTGCTTTAACGATAATTACTTTTTCCCCGACGCCACGGCCGAGGCTGCGATTGCGGCCGGCATGCGGGCCGCGGTCGGCATGCCGATGATTCATTTCCCCACCGCCTGGGCCAAGACAGAAGAGCAATACTTCGAGCGCGGGCTGGCGGTGTACGAGCGGTTTAAAAACGAATCATTGATCGGCATCAGCTTCGTGCCGCATGCGCCGTATTCGGTGTCCGATTCGGCGTTCACGCGCATGCGTCAACTGGCCGAGCAGCTTGATTTGTGCATACATCTTCATCTGCTCGAAGCGCAGGGTGAAGTCGAGGCCAGCATGGCAGAATATGGCCTGCATCCGCTTGATCGGTTGGACAAATTAGGCATCCTGAATTCGCGTCTACAGGCCGTACACATGACGCAAATCAATGATGACGACATTGCCCGCCTGGCCGAGCGCGGCGTACATGTGCTGCACTGCCCGGATTCCAACCTGAAGCTGGCCAGCGGCATCTGCCCAGTGGCGAAGCTGGATGCGGCCGGTGTGAACGTTTGCGTCGCGACCGACAGCGCGGCCAGCAATAACGATCTCGACCTGATCGGTGAAATGCGCCTGGCCGCGATGCTGGCCAAGGGCGTGTCGGGCAACCCGGAAGCCGTACCGGCTGCGCGGGCTTTATCAATGGCAACGATTCACGGCGCGCGTGCGCTGCGCATGGAAGATCGGATTGGCAGTCTCGAAGCCGGTAAACAGGCCGATCTGTGTGCAGTCCGGCTCGACACGATCGAAACCCAGCCGGTCCATGACGTGATCTCGCAGATCGTTTATGCGACACCACGCAGCCAGGTCAGCGACGTTTGGGTTGCCGGTCGTCAGCTTCTACGCGCGCGCGAACTGACCACGATAAACGAGACCCAACTGCTTGAACAAAGCCGTGATTGGGGTAAGCGTATTCAGGCCATTCCCGAGCAGCTTCGGCAAGCACAGGTAAATCAATGAACGAATTAGCGACCACTGAATCCGTCAACCACGACCCACGCGAGACCGATGCGTTTAACCGCCTGGCTTCGCGCTGGTGGGATCCGCAGGGCGAGTTCAAGCCGCTGCATGACCTGAACGGCCCGCGCGTGGACTGGATTCAGTCGCATGCATCGGTCAAAGGCAAACAGGTGGCCGATATCGGCTGCGGCGGCGGAATACTGAGTGAATCGCTGGCGCGTGCCAGCGCCGAGGTTACCGGCATTGATATGGCCGACAAGCCCTTAACTGTGGCTAAACTGCATCAGATCGAGTCGGGTCTCGATATTGACTACCGCAAGATGACGGCCGAGCAACTGGCCGAGGAATCGCCAGAAGCGTTCGACAGTGTCTGTTGTCTGGAAATGCTCGAGCATGTACCCGAACCGGCCAGTGTGGTCGAAGCCTGCGTGCGCATGGCCAAGCCGGGCGGTGATCTGTTTTTCAGCACCATCAATCGCAGTCCGCTGGCTTGGAGTCTGGCGATTGTCGGCGCTGAGTATGTGCTGAACCTGCTGCCGCGCGGCACGCATCGTTACGATCGTTTGATTCGACCGTCCGAACTGGCCTCATTCGTGCGCGATGCCGGCGCCGCAGTCCAACAAATCGTCGGCATGCGCTATAACCCGTTCTCACGCACCGTGCATATCGGCGGCGCGCCGCAGATCAACTATCTGCTGTATGCACATAAACCGTCCGAAGATGAGGACGGTTGATGGTGCCCTTGTTATGGCTGGCGTCCGTGCAGTTGCCGTTACAGCCCGCGCTCAAATCGCCGCTGAAGGCCGTGCTGTTCGATCTGGACGGCACGTTGGTCGACAGCGCGCCCGACCTGATTGGCGCGCTGAATCGTTTACGCCAAACGCTGGATCTACCCGAAATCGAGTCTGCGCCACTGCGCGAAGTGGCCGGTCGCGGTGCGGTCGCCATTCTCAAAACCGGCCTGCCGGAAATGGATGAAGCTCAGCGCGAAGCGTTTCGCGACAGATTTCTGGATGACTATCAGGCACATTGCTGGCAAAAAAGCCATGTCTTCGATGGAGTGCCCGACGTGTTGAATTGCATTGAGCATAGCGGGCTGGCTTGGGGCATCGTCACAAATAAATTGATGCGGCTGGCGCAACCCGTGATCGAGCAGGCCGGCTGGCAGCGGCGCTGCGGCAGCCTGATCGCCGGCGATAGCACGTCGAATCCCAAACCCGCACCTGATCCGATCGTGCTCGCCTGTCAGCAACTCGGCGTTCGTCCTGAAGAAGCATTATTTGTCGGCGATGATCTGCGCGATATTCAGGCCGGGCGTGCGGCCGGCTGCAAGACCGCGGCTGCGCACTGGGGATACATTGCGGCAGATCAGTGTGCGTCCGACTGGCGGGCGGACTTGGATTTCACCTCAGCGCGCGAACTGTTGTCCTGGCTGCAGGTCAACCTTGCTCGGCCGACAGGAGTCGCGCAATGATGCAAGATCATTTGCAACGGCTGCTGCTCGAACAGGCCAACGCGCGCTGCGTAATCGTGCATTTGGATCAGGTCTACCAGAGCGTACTGACGCGCGGAGCGTATCCGCACACCATCGCCAAACTGCTTGGCGAGACCCTGGTGATCGCGGCCTTATGTTCCAGCGGCGTCAAATTCAACGGGCGCATCAGTCTGCAGCTACGTGCTTCCGGCCCACTCAGGCTGCTGATGGCCGACTGTACCGATCAGGGTGGCCTGCGCGGCCTGGCCCGATTCGATGAGGATGCAGTCGCCGCTGCCGACTTTGCTACATTGACCAATGGCGGTGTGCTGACCATGACGATTGAGCCGGCCAAGACTGGCCAGCAAACCTGGCAGGGTATCGTGCCGCTCGAAGGCGGCAGCATGCGCGAAGCGATCGGCAATTACTTTGATCGTTCGGAGCAGCTGCCGACGCGCCTGATGCTGGCCGTATCCAAAAGCCGCGCTGCGGGTGTGCTGCTCCAACGCATGCCAGGCCCGGCCGAAGATGGCGACGGCTGGAATCGCGTGTGCAAACTGCTCGAAACCACCGAAACTGAAGAACTGCTGCAGACCGATGCCGAAACGCTGATGCATCGGCTGTTTCATCAGGAGCAGCGGCGTCTGTTTCCGGCGCGTCCGCTTGAATTCTTCTGCCCGTGTTCACGCGAGCGCGTGGTCAGCGTATTGCGTGGCTTGGGCGAAGACGAACTGGAATCGATTGTCGAGACGGAGGGTGAGGTTGATGTGAGCTGCGAATTCTGCAATCAGAACTATGCCTTCGATCGGCTCGACATCGCGCAGTTGCTGTACAGCGAAGTCTCCGGCTCGGTCAGCAACGATAACCCGGATGGCCAACCCACCGTCCACTGAGCAAGCGCTGGACTGGTGCCGCAGTCGGATGCTCGTACCCGGCAGTTCGCTGGCGCTGACCCTGCCGTATGCCGAGCAAAGCCTGCGCAATCCGATACTCGCACTGCGTACCGTCATCTCTGAGATTGCCAGTGTGCCCGATGAAGTCAGTGACGCCGACGTGGCAAGGCGCAAGCTCGATTGGTGGCGACAGGCGCTGGCTGAAATGCTGCCGCATCCGGCCGTGCTCGCACTAGCGGAAACCGGCGCCGCCGGAGCCGTGCGACTGACGGACTGGTATACCCTGATTGATGCCGTCACGCTTGAAATCACTGCACCAAGATTCGAGCAGGTGCACGAATGGCACACGCACTGCGAGCAACTAGCCGGCCCCGGCGCGTTACTGGAAGCCCGCCTGGTCGAAGCGTTGGAAAAAAGTACGCCCGAACCTTCAAGCGCTCAACCGGCTTCCAGTGCCGACCCAGATCACGCATTGACTCAACTGGCCGCGGCCGGCTACCGCATTCGCAGCGTGCGCGACCTCGTACTCGATGCCAGACACCACCGCTGGTGGCTACCGCTGGAACTGCAGGCCGAATATCAACTCACGCGCACGCAGGTCGCGAGCGGCGAGGGCGGTCATCGTTTCGATGCGCTGGTCCGGCAACTGATCGCGGACGCAGTCGAACAACAGCGCAAAGCCCAACAAGCCATTGAGCCTGAAGTCGCCTGGCTACATCGACACCAAATCCTCAGCGCCACGCTCGACCGCCGCCTGGCCGGGATGATCGTTCGCAAGCCTTCGCGAATTGTGCAACAACGTTTGCTGCCTGCGGGGCCTTTGGCTAGTTTCAAGCTATGGAGGGCAGCTAGAAATCTAATGAATGATTCGTAAATCTATCCTAAGCATTGAA